>NZ_JAQSEA010000272.1 GCF_029946185.1 Prosthecobacter sp. | reverse complement strand
ACTGCGGGTGGCAAGAACTCGCCGCTGGCAGTCCACGCTTTTGGTTTGTACCGGGACGGCGTTACATACCTCTTGCCTTCGCCATCAAAAACGCATTGAATCGTTTCCCATGTTGCTCCCCCTCGAAGACCTGTTCAATGATGTGATCGCCAAGTCCATGCGCGGTCTTGGCCTTAGTGATGACGCTCTGGCCGGCCTTTCCTGTGCTAGTACCGAAGACATTGCCAATGCCAAGGCAGGTAAGGTGGATGACTATGTGCTGCGCAAAATCGCCCCCCATTTGCAGCTCGAAGGCTTGTCACTGGTGGCCATGGCGCACGGTGAATGGCGTCCGCTCCCCGTCAACGTGTCCGGCTTGGAACAGTTCAACACCACATACCACGACATGACGGTGAATGCGTATCTCGTCTGGGACACAGAAACGAAAAACGCGGTGGCCTTCGACACCGGGGCGGATGCCTCCCCCATGATCAACTTCATCCAGAAGAAGGGACTCAATCTCAGCCTCATCTTCCTCACACACACCCATGGCGATCATATCCAGGATCTCGCCAAATTGTCTGCGGATGGTGCCGTCACCACCTTTGTGCATGAGAAGGAGCCCTGCCCCGGCGCGAAGACCTTCAAGCTCAGCGACACTGAAGCGTGGGAATCTGGAGGGCTGCGCATCGAGGCACGCAGCACGTGGGGGCACTCGAAGGGCGGCATCACCTATGTGGTCAGCGGTTTGAAGCACCCTCTCGCCATCGTGGGAGACGCCATCTTTGCTTCCAGCATGGGAGGCGGCATGGTTTCTTATGCCGACGCCCTTGCCACGAACCGGAAAGAAATTTTCACCCTGCCCGACAACACTGTCATCTGCCCCGGCCACGGCCCCATGACAACGGTCGGAGAAGAAAAGGCCCACAATCCGTTTTATCCCGAGTTCCAATAAATTCCAACCAGCCTCACCCATCATGTCTCAAACCGTTGCTTTCGTCGGAGTCGGTAAAATGGGGGCCAACATGGCCCGCCGCCTCAAAGATTGTGGTTATAATGTCACAGCTGTGCTCGATGTGAACACCCAGGCAGCCGCCGATCTTGCTGCTGAGCTCGGCTGTGTCGCCTGCACCCGGCTGGCTGACGTCACCGCCGCCGCTGATGTCATTTTCACCGTTGTCACCAATGATGCTGCGATGCGCGGCATCTTTTTTGGAACCGGGGACAGCCTTCTCACGAACGCGAGCGGCAAGGTCTTCGTCAACTGCGCCACGCTGTCTCCCGCGATCCACCGCGAAGTCTATGCAGCTGCTGCTGCAGTCGGTGCGCAAAGCCTCGAAGCCTGCATGGCCTCTTCCATCAGTCATGCACGCGAGGGTAAACTCTACCTGATGCTGGCTGGTGATGAAGCGACCTATCAACGGGTGCAGACCATGATCGAGCAGATGAGCATGAACCTCCGTTTCATCGGCGGGCCTGGTAGTGCGGCGGAAGTCAAAGCCCTCGTCAACATGGTCATGAACATCAACACGGCAGGTCTTGCCGAAGGTCTGGGGCTCGCCGCCGCGCTCGGTCACGATCTGAACATGATCCGCGAAGTCTTCAGCCAGACCGGGGCCAATTCACGCGTGCTGGAAACAGACAGCGCCGACATGGTAGCCCGCGAGCACGACTGCTGGTTCTCCGCCGAACACGCCGCCAAGGACAGCGGCATCGCCGCCGCTGTAGCAAAAACCGTCGGCCTGCATCTGCCGCTCAATGATGCCACCAAGGCACAGTATGAGAAGATGGTCTCGCTGGGTCTCGGTGAACTTGATAAATCGGGAATTGCAGAGCTGACGTTTAAAGGGCGACATGCGTGAAATTGATCCGTTACGGCGAAGCAAAGCAGCCATCTCGCTCCGCGAGATGAGCCGAAAGCGATTTTCCCAAAGAGCACGCGCAGCACCTCTCGCGGAGCGCGAGGTCTTTACTGCGGAGTAGCGCCCACTTTCAGAATCTCCAGCTTCTTGCCCACCTTGTGGCGTTGCAATTCACGGCCGCCGGCTGATGGCCGCATGATCAACGTCTGACCGATGCGGACGGGGATCATCGCCTCCTCACCGACTTCCAGCGAGCGCACAAAAAGCTCATTGTCCGCTCCAGGTGAAAGTCCAAAAATGCGTACCGAACCCGTCTGATTGTTAGTGATCACGACCTCAGCAGGCTCGCCGATGTTGGGCGGTGGTTTGATGGCGGTGGCAGATGGAGGCAGGGGCTTGAGCGGCGGCATACCGGAGTTTTCAGGAACTGGCTGCGCAGGCATGACAATGAGTCCAGCAGCAGGGGCGTTCGCAGACGACACCGGTGCATTCATAGCTGGAGATCTGGTGCTGATGAAAGCGGGCTCCTTGATTTCTGATGCTTTAGCTGGGTTCGCGAGACGTTTGGGTTCCTTAGCCGCGCCGCAGTCGAATTGATCGAGTAATTCCTCACGGCGCACTTCCAGGGGCAGGTCGCAGTACGTTTTCAAGGAACGCTCACGACGTCTGAGGTCATCTATCTCAGGAGTGCTGAAGGTGGCGGGATCAAACGGTGCCGTGCGCTGGCGGTCGAGCGTTTCAAACTCGGTGGCGAGCACACCCCGGCGTTGCAATTTGAGGTTCAGATCCGCCTGCGCAGTTCCAGCATCGCGGTTGAACTGCGTCTGCAGATTCGCGATGTTCACCCCCATTTGCACATTCTGGTTTTGAATGACGAGCATCTGCTGGCGGATCTGCTGGATCTCCAGCTGATGCTGCTGAATCTCCACCATGATGGCCTGCGTACCCGCACCCGGCTGCTGCATGCCGGGGCGCCTGTCCGGCTGCATGGTCGTGGGAGACTGCGGCATCTGCTGCTGCGCCGCTGCCTGCATTCTCACCTGGTCTTGCGCCATGCAGACGGAGAGATGTTGCAGCCTTCCATTCAGCGCCTGCAACTGCACGGCGTTCGCCTGTTGCTGCTGGGTGAATCCGACCACCTGAATGCGATACTGCTGGTCAAACTGGTTCACCGAAGTTTGCAGTGTCTGAATGTCGGGATCAAGTGCGGCCACCTCAGTGCTGATCGCGGTCTGACGCTCCGCCAGACGTGCGAGCTCGGCATTTCGTTTTTCCGTGACGCCCACCATCAGGGTATTCCGTGCGGCATCCTCCGCCGCTTTGAGTTTGCCGTATTCGTCAGCCACGTGGTCGCGCGCCTTGGCGCATTCGGCTTGAAGGTCTCCTTTGAACGCGGAGAGCAGTTCGCTCTCCAGCAGTGCGGCATCACCTGCACTTACTTGATCCTGCCAAGGTCCTTTGACCAAACCCAGCCCAATGCCGCAGACATACGCCGTGTCCTTCGCCGCCTGAGTGGCCGTACGATTCGCATAATGATTCTGCGCGAGTGAGCGCATCTCACGTGCAGCCTGCGCTGGCTGATGCAGGCACAGGTTCATCCAGAGCCGTGCCTCACAGGCACGGTCCCAAGTGGTGCTGTCACTTTTTTTGCCAATCGCCGCCGCGAGGCTCTGCTGTGCTGCCGGGTAATCCCCCGCGCTGAGCAATGCGAGCGCGCTGGCGTAGTTCACACTGCCATCTTTGGCATCCACCTTCATCGCACGCTGATAGGCACGCTCGGCTGCGGCCTTCGCCTGCGCCGAAGCTCCCCAGCCTTCATTCAGCATCGCACGCACATAGCCGTGCAAGAGTTCGTTGCAGGGTTTGAGCTCGAAGATGACGTCTCCATCCTTGTCGCACTTCACCGTCAGCGACCCGGTAAAAGGCTCGCACTCGGGGGCGTCGATGGCGACGGTGTAACTGCCCTCAGCAAGATCCTTTGCGTTGTATTCGCCCTTCGCATCCGTCACGAAGGGCTGATTGAGCGGCGTGGGAAGATTTCCTGAAGGTTGGAGCACAAGCCTGGCATTCGCCACTGGCAGCCGCGCATCATTCGCCCTGTCGTTGCCACTGCTGATGAGTTTGACGACGAGCACCGCCAGCTCGCACTTGTCTCGTTTGGGAGGTGTTTTTGACAGGATGAAATCGTGCACGTATTCAAGCGTGCCCTGCGGCACGGTGAAGCCGCGCCCGGCATCCTCCGGCGCGAAGCCGGCAGCCGTCACACGATATGCGTAGTCAGCAGGCGACAGATTCTTGATCTCATAGTAGCCGCCGGGCGAGCTGGCCGTTGCTGTCGCTACCACCCTGCCGCCTTGGCTTGTCAGCAGCTCCACTTTTGCTCCGGGCAATGGCCCGAGGTTGTCGCCTTTTTCTGTCTGACCGTAAACCCGGCCATGCACGGCTGGCTGAACGATATTTGACTGCGCCGGACTGCTGCCGGACTTCGGCTCACGCGTGAGGAGAAAGTCATGCACAAATTCGCGCGTGTCCTGCGGCATGGCAAAGCCGCGCATCTCATCTTCATCACGAAATCCGGCGGCCGCGACCTTGTAACGGTAGGCACCCACCGCGAGCGTGTCGATCTGGTAGTAGCCGTACTCATTCGTCGTCACCGTTGACGCCGCACCTCCCGTTTCAGCACGCAGCTCGATCTTCGCGTGCGCCACCGGACCGAGGTTATCACCTTTTTCGTTCTGCCCGTAAACACGACCATGCACACTGCCATCCGCCGCGTGAAGCAGCGGCGCAGCGAGGAGAATGAAAAGAGGCAGGAGCGTTTTCATGGCGTGTTGTCAGGGACGAGACGGACTCCGAGCACACCAACGGCGTCCGTCTCATCCGTGGTGTTCAGTGTGACCATGTAGGTAAGTGTGACGTACATCGTACCCGTGCCCGCCTGGACGGCATAAGCGGCTGGATTGAAGGCCGGTGGCCCAGCAAAGGAATAACTGGCACCGTTTACTGGATCGAGCGGGTAGCCGACGAAGTTGTTCGCCGCCATGCGGTCAAAACGCAGTGGCATATCCACCAGCAGCAGAGGCTGGGCCTTCCCCAGTGGAGCCGCTGGCACCAAGCTGGTGGTTTGCAGCGTGAAGAACGGTTGTGCCCCCCATGGCAGAGGCATCACATTGCCAGCTGTATTGCGCCGGATAGGGCCACTGCTCAGTTCCGCACGTGCAAGCACCTGAGCTTTGGAGGCAGGCGATGAACCGCCCACGAATGCGATGTAAGCGACAGCACGCAAGCCATTGGCCGCAGCAGGAATCGGGACCGATCCCTCAAACCGCATCGTGATCAATTCACTGCCATTGCCGGTCGGACGTGCCGCCGTACTCCACGCGGGCAGAGTGACTGCTCCGGGGATATTTTCGTGACTGGCAAACAGCAGGCCGAAATGGCTGCCATGCTCGGCGGTGAGACTCCATGCATTGCGGATCGCCAGCGGATCTGCCAAGGCCATGCCCTGCCATTTCAAAAACGGTGGCGTCACCGCAGGAGTGACCTGAAAACTCGGCGCAGGCGCATTGCCGAGACCGAACGGGGGCAGAATTCCTCCGCGTTTAAGGCCCACATTGGCCGTCGTCGTGCCAGCCGGGAACAGCGGCAGCAGCGAACCGTTGGCCGCAGTCAATACATTCCCAAAAGGGCCCAGCGCAGTGACACGCGGCTGCACATAAAGGTAAAGCGCCTCGGCGGAACCCGCAGTCAACAGACCGGCAATCACGGCACGATTGATCGGGGGCATCACGACACTCGTAAATCCAGGGAAACCACCGATCTTGGTCGCCATGGGGGTGATCAGCACCGGCGCGGCTTTGTGCGGCAGCACGGCAAATAGATCGACCCGCCAAGAGGTGATGTTGGAAGTGTTGCCTCCCACATTCCATTTCACCGTCACAGCATCACCATCACACACGATTGCCGTGCCTGGAGCGATGCGCACGCCGCTGATGAGCGGTGCAGCGGGTGGAGGCAAGGGGAAGAGCAACTGCGCCAGTGCATTAAGCAACGGGAACAATCCGCCGCCACCGGGAGGAGGCAGACCTCCTGGCAAAATCGTGCGCACGGGTGGCAGCAGCGGTGGTGGTGGCAATGGGGGAATCGGCGGGATGTTCACAAGAGGCGGCGGTTCGGGTGGCAGTGCTGCTGGTGAGCCTTCTGGAAGCGTCATGCCTGATTTCCACACGGGCACCTCCGCAGCTGTGGACGTGGGTCGCATCAGATCGCCCGCCTCATTATAATAGGCCGCAGGTGTCAGCCAGAGCGCAGGCAGCGTCTTCTGATCATCCGGCTGTTTCTCACTGTCATAGATCACCTGGCCTTCAGTCTCGATTTTTACGCTCTGCAGTTGCGCACGATCAGGAATCTTATTCGTCGGCGCACCGCTGCCAATGATACCCACGCCCGGTGCGCTCAGAACTTCCTTCGTCAGCGGATTCATCGCCAGCTCAAACGCGGCCAGGTCAAAAAGCTGCGGTTCATTGGCATCGCGCAGCGGGTCCATCTCCGATGACAGCAGGAACTTTCGTGCACCTGCCACGAGATAGACTGGATTGCGCGTGCCCTGCTGCGGCCCTTTGCCGCCCGTGAGTGTGATACGCAGATTTTCCACCTTGGTTCCTAGCGGAGGCGCAGGATTCAAGGAGTCGTAGCTTTCCTCAAACCACGGCACGGCACCCACAACACGCCCGCTCAGCGCACGGACAAGGGCATGCTCTGTCTTGAGCTCTGCCTTCTGATCATCGGTTAGATTCGTTGCGTTTGTTTTTGCCTCGTACTCCGGCAGCAGTTGCATGAGGCTGGCGCGGCTGGACGACAGCTTTTCCTGCGCCCGAGCATCCACCAGACCGTTCGCGGCAAAGAGTTTGCCGTTCACCTCGATGCGATACCCAGCCAGCACCCAGTCACTGCGCCCCTGTGAAGCGAAGCCAATACGCTGCAGATCGCCACACTTCACATCTGCCAGCAATTGCTGCGAGGTGCGCAGTGCATCGAGACCGCCATCATCGCCTTTGGCGGAAAACTCAAACGTCGCCATCTGCCCCGGCTGAATGGAATCTGCCTTGCCTTCCAGCGATGACTTGTGCGGAAACGCTGCGAAGGAAGGCTCACGCCTCACACCGCCCAACGGATACAGGCGCAGAGGAAAGCCGAGGCCCAAATGCACATCCACCGGCTCGCTCAGCGCCGTCCCCCCGGTACCAATTCCCAGCGTGATCTTGATTGAGTCCACCGCTTCATCTGGCGGCAGCGAGCCTTTCTCAAACGGTGTGCGTGGCAGCCCCTCTTCCTTAAACGGCACGTCCACCTCCTCGCCTGATGGTACGGAGGCCAACGGTTGCTCTGACGAGCTCGCCTTAGCCAGCAACAACGGATCCACCTTCGTCACATACAACGCCCCGGCTCCGATCACGCCTCCGAGAAGAAGGCCCATGAAAAGCTTGCCCCATCCAGAGGGAGGCTTGGCAGAAGATGCTGGATCATCAGAGTAAGCGTCGCTCATGGTATATTCAGGGAATGATTCTGCCTGATTCCATACAGACCAACCTGCACGGGATTGGTTCGATATTAGCTCCCAGCGTGGCGTGGGTGCAATCCCAATCTTAGGCCAGAATCCCAGTCGCCACTTCGCCACTCACGTTTGTCAGGCGGAAATTCCGGCCGCCATACGAGTAGGTGAGTCGGGTGTGATCAAGCCCAAGCAGATGCAGCATGGTCGCGTGCCAGTCATGGATGTGCATTGGATTCAGCTCGGCCTTGTGGCCTACTTCATCCGTCGCGCCATAGGTCAGCCCGCCCTTCACACCACCACCGGCCATCCAGATCGAGTAGCCTTTGTGATTGTGATCGCGGCCATCACCACTCTGCGCGTAGGGCGTGCGGCCAAACTCACCGGCCCATACCACGAGTGTGTCCTTGAGCATGCCGCGTGCCTTCAAATCCGTCAGCAGGGCGGCAATGGGTTGATCCGTGGCGGCGCAGTTCGTCGTCAGCAACTCGCGCAGACGATTGTGATGATCCCAGTTTCCCGGCGATGCGATTTCGATGAAGCGCACTCCGGCTTCAGCCATACGGCGCGCCAGCAAACACTGCCGTGCGAACTGATCCTTCCCCTGCCCGATGCCGTAGAGTTTTAAAATGTGTGCAGGCTCGCTGCGCAGATCGAGCACGTCGGGGATCTCGCTCTGCATGCGAAAGGCGAGTTCAAAGGATTCAATCGCGCCTTCGATTTGGGGATGAAAACCATCACGCTGCATCTTGCGTTCGTTCAGGCCGCGAATGAGGTCGATCTGCGCCCGCTGAAGATCGCCCGGCAGCGACGGCACGATGTTTTTCATTGGCGGGCCGGGAGCCACATCCTTCTTCAACAGCGCAGCGTAGAGCTCGGGCAATTGCGAGCCGCCGATGCGTGTGCCCTGGCAGATGGCGGGCAAAAACGCGCTGCCGTAGTTCTGTGCACCGCCGTTGTCCGCTGGTGGGTTCAGGGTGATGAAGCCGGGCAGATTTTCATTTTCGGTGCCGAGGCCATACAAAGTCCACGCGCCGATGGAGGGGCGCACGAATTGAAAGCTGCCGGTGTGCATCTGGCCGAAGGCCTGCGCGTGATTGGGCAGGTCGGTGTGCATGGAGTTGATGATGCACATGTCGTCCGCATGCTGCGCGAGCTTGGGATAGAGGGAGGTCATCCACTGGCCTGATGTGCCGAATTGTTTGAGGGGATGTACGGGGCCGAAGAGTTTCGCGCCGGAGGAATCGCGACCCAGGGACGCGGTCTGGCCGTCGCGTTTGATGAGCTCGGGTTTGTGATCAAACAAGTCCACATGGGAGGGACCGCCGCGCATGGTGAGGAAGATCACGCGCTTGGCGCGTGCGGGGAAATGCGCGGCCTTGGCAGCGAGGCCGCCCTGCGCCTGAGCGAGGGCGGAGAATGCCAGCCAGCCGATGCCTGAGGACATGGAGGTGAGGAGATCGCGGCGTGAGTGGAGTGTGTTCATGGCAGTTGAATCTTGTTCTGCACCGACCGGTTCCGTGATGTTCTCCCAATGTTGATCATGTCAAATATATCCAGATACCAGGCAAGCTTCATCAACACTGCGTAAGTGATAATGCCAGCCACGAGCCCTGCGCCCCATCCTTGGAATGAAGCAATAAGAAGGCCCACAGCCACCGTCAGGCCGATCGCAACAACTTGAGTCAGCAACAACCAAAGCATTGCCATCAGCCCTAGAGCTCCAAGAAACACGGCAAAATCGACGATGTATTTCAATATTCGCTTCATGCGGGATTGAGGGTGTTGATGCTTGTGGTTTTCATTCTTTGGAGTGGTTGGATCAATCAACCAAACGGAACTCGGCACTGGCGAGGAGTGACTGGCAAAATGCGGCGAGGAGTTTGGATTGATCTGCGGCGTGAGTTTGGAAAAATGCCTGCGCGAGCTGCTGCTCCTGTGCATCTGGAGGGCGATTGAAGCAGAGCAGAAATGCGTGGCGGATGCGGTCTGGGAGGGTGGATTTTTCCAGGGTGATGCGGTTTGCCAGAGCGACGGCTTGTTGCTGAACAAAAAGGCCGTTGAGGAGGTAGAGTGCCTGCAAGGGGACATTGGTGACATCGCGGTCGCCGGTGACGAGATTGGGATTGGCCGCATCAAACTGCTCCAGCACATCGGGCAATTGATCGCGGATCACGGGCAGATAAATGGAGCGGTGATGGGAGCCGTCGAGATCGGGCGAGAGCTTGGTGTTGAAGCCGATCAAGGAGACGGACTGGCCGTCCAGCTCCGCGACGAGCGAGCCTGCTCGGCGTGAGGGATCGAGCAAGCCGGAGATAGCGAGCATGGAATCGCGGATGACTTCAGCATCGAGGCGACGCTGGTTGGCGTGTGCGAGGAGGCGATTGTCGGGATCGGTGTCGCTATGGCCTTGGCTGGACTGCTGGTAGGTTTTTGACAGCACGATGGCTTTGATGAGCTTCTTCACGGACCAGCCGCCGTCGATGAATTGGAGGGCGAGGTGATCGAGCAATTCGGGGTGGCTGGGGCGCTCGCCGCTGAAGCCGAAGTTATCAACGGTGCGGACGATGCCCGCGCCGAAGAGATGCCGCCAGACGCGATTGGCCATGACGCGGGCGGTGAGCGGATTGTCGCGGCTGGTGAGCCAGTGCGTGAGTTCAAGGCGACCGCTGTGCTTTGGGGACACGCTGCCCTTGACATCCACCACGCGAGGAAACCCGCGCGGGACGGCCTGCGCCGGATGCGCGAGCTCGCCGCGCTCGTAGAGCTTCGAGTCCGTGATGCGCTGCGCCTCCTGCGCACCCATGCATAGCGGCAAGGCGTGGCCGGATGCATCCACGGTTTCAAGCCGGCCCTCAATGCCGCCACGCGACCAGAGGATGCGGATGGCGTTGCTGAGGATTTTATGAAACTCGCTGCTGATGTCGCGCCCTTCCAGCTTCGCTTTGGCAATGTAGGCGTTTTGCGCGATTTCATCGGCGTTCAGCTTGGCGAGATCCGCTTTCAATTTCACGACTTGCTGAGCCGTGGTGGATTTCCCAACGATCCCCTGCCCTGACAACTCCGGCAGACGGATGAGATGACCGTGGTTGTTGTTCTCCGAATCGATCCAGTTGCCGTAAAAGGTCTGCGTGCTTTTGAAAATACCCGCGAGACCATAGTAGTCCTCCATGCTGAACGGCTCCGTCTTGTGATCGTGGCAGCGCGCACAGGCGACCGAACTGGCCATCACGGCGCGGGTCACGGTGTCGAGCTGTTCGTCGGCCACGTCGGCAGCGAACTGCGCCGGATCCATTTCATTCAGGCCCTTGGGACCCATGGCGAGAAAGCCGGTCGCGATGAGCAGGCGGGCGCGCTCTGCATCACTCTTCGCAGGCAGCAGATCACCGGCAATCTGCTCTGTGATGAAGCGGTCAAAGGGCAGGTCGGCATTCACTGCGTCGATGACATAATCGCGATAACGCCACGCATGTGGGAAGGTCAGGTTTGACTCGCGTCCGTTGGACTCGGCAAAGCGCGCGACATCCAGCCAGTGGCGGCCCCAGCGCACACCGAATTCCTTCGACGCGAGCAGTTCATCCACCGTGGCTTCCAGCTTCGACATCGAAAACGCCACCGCCTGCTCCGGCGTCGGAGGCATGCCGATCAAATCAAAGTACAAGCGCCGCAGCAGCGTCACCGGCTCCGCCTCGGGTGCGGGAGAGAGGCCATTTTTCTTGAGCATGGCTGCGATGAATCCGTCGATGTCACCCGCAACCCGTTGCGGCTTTTGATAGCTCCAGAACTTTCTCCCCGACTCCACATCGACCGGCGGACGCTCCGCTGCTTTCACTGCCGTCTCACGCGGATCAGCCGCACCGGCTTTGATCCATGTCTCAAAATCCGCGATGACAGCCTGTGATAGCTGCGGCTTCTTCGGCGGCATTTCGAGATCGGGGTCGCTGTGCTTGATCGCTGTCAGCAGCAGGCTCTTGGCGACATCTCCCGGCAGCACCGCGGGGCCGGTATCGCCCCCGGTGCGGATGCCCTGTTTGGTGTCGAGCATGAGGCCGCCCTTGGATTTGCCAGATTCGATGGAGTGGCACTCATAGCAATGATTTGCCAGCACCGGCCGGATTTTCGCCTCGAAGAAGGCGGTGTCTTCACCCGCAGCCGCGCTTTGCATGAGGCTGGCTAAAACAAAGATCAGGAAAAAAGACCGCTTCATGGGTTTGTCTTGGTGGTGGGCTCAGGCTTGCGTTCGCTCAGCCAGTCATGCGTAGCAGCAACCGGCCACTGGCTGCTGAGGCTGCGCGTCCCCTTTTCAGCAGACCATAGCATCCAGCATGGCGAATGGGTCTTCTCATCCAGTGCGGCAAAAGTCAGCTCGGTGGCCGATTTCCATGCGGGAACGGTTTCGCAGCTCCAGTCAGGATGCGGCGCGGAGATGACTTCCGTTTTGCCACTGCTCACTTCCACCACCGCCACGGCATCCGTCGCCTCTTCGACCACGGCGACGAGTTTGCCATCGGGCGAGACAGTCATGTAATTGAGGTCCGTCGGCAAATCGCCCGGTGCGGTCGGGATGGTGCTCAGTGACCGGCCATCCGCAGAGATGAGATGCAGCAGCGGCTCCAGTTTTGGCCTTGATTCAACCACCGGCAGTGTGATGGGCTGGCTGGCAAACAAGATTCTCCCGTCCGGCAGTGGATGCAGTGCCGCGCGCTCCGGCATGAGGGCCAAAGCCAGAAGCCTGACCTCTGGCAGACGATCGGGTGCTTCGACCTTGATCCGAGAATCTTCCGACCGGCTGTCTGGGGAGGATTTCATGAGCGCGCCAGACTCCTGCAGTACCGTGATTTGCTGAATGCTCTGCAGGCTGTCCTTGGGCTGACCGAGCGACTTGGTGAAGACCAGCGTGCGCCCATCCGGCATCCATTGAAAGCCGCCGGATGAAATTTGCTGCGCGACGAGGAGGCTCGTCTTCCCATCGAGCGAAGTCACCCGAAGATCGGGAGCCTCAGTATCCTCATTGAATTGGAGAAAGGCGACCGCCTCGTGCTTCGGGGAAATCTTGGGCATGAGCGGCAGTTCCAGCAAACCCCAGGCGATGCCTTGCGGAGATGCCTCGGTGGACTGATCGAGTTTGACGACGCAAAGCTCAAAAATGGAAATTTTGCCGCGTGCATCATCGAGTTCAGCCATGATCTTTTCACCCTGAGGCAGCTTGCGCAGCACCTTTTCCACATCGGAGCGCTGACGCTCGAAAATCACCCACAGCCCAGCGAGAAACACATTCTTGTCATGCGCTGGCATCAGAGCTTGCAGACCCTTGACATGGCCAGGCTTTTTAACCCGGGCAATCTCAAATTCGAGTGTCGGCAAAACCATTGGCAGCCATGCTTCGATGCGCTCCGCTTCTTGGGCGGAAATCAGCTTTTTCGTTTCTTCCCATGTGCGAACGTGGCGTTTGCGTGAGCACACAAAGCCGGTGCCATCCGGCAGCCACGTGATCGTTTTGAGCAGCCAGTCTTCAATGGAATCCCCCCCGAGCAAGGGCTCGCCCAGCGTCCCGTCCGCCGTCACGAGATGCAGGTGATCATTCACCGCCACGATGGCCCGGTCGCCCTTGGGCGACCACCAGATGCGCTCCTCAGGGTAACAACCGCAGAGCCACAGGGCCGTCAGCAGGCAGACGCAACGGGCGAGAATTTTCATGGCCTCACCTCCTTCTCCGCAATGTCCACCCGCACCACCTGCATGCCGCTGCTGAGCGGATCAAGCGCCATGCGATACCGCGCCCACGGGCTGTCTTTGCGCGGAGTGACCGGTGCCGCATTCGCTATCACAGAGGCCTCGGGACGCGCGCTCCCTATATAAAAACCACCCGCCGCAGTGAGTGCGGAGAACGCGATCACCGCCGCCGCCTTCAGCCACAGCGGCTGCGCCCACTTCCGCCTCAGCTCGCGCACAGGTTTGATTTCCGCGTGAGAAAAGACACGCACACATTCAGGATGCCGCGCCACTGCTTCACCCGTGAGCCGCAGCACTTCCGCAATGCGCGCGGCCTCTTCACGCGCAGCAGGATTGGTGGACAGATAGGCCTCCAGCAAGTCCACCACCTCCGGGGACAGTTCGCCAGAGTGGTGGTCGATGACCATGGCATGCAGGGATTCAGGTTTCATAAGGTTGATGAGTTGAGTTCAGATTCAAGCCGATGGCGCACTTCCGCGACGGCATGGTGCAACCGCGAGCGCACGGTGCCGATGGGGATGCCAAGACTTTCGGCGATTTCG
>NZ_JAQSEA010000271.1 GCF_029946185.1 Prosthecobacter sp. | reverse complement strand
CTGAGGTCGAGATTGCGGTCACACAGCGAATAGACGGGCTGGATGAGCTTGATCTCGGGGAACTCGGGGAGGTTGTTGATGATGCGGGCGCGTTTGGCGATGCTGGATGCCTGGTCGGCGATGCGTTCGAGGTTGTTGGCGACGCGGATGGTGCCCATGATGAGGCGGAGATCGTGCGCGGTGGGCTGAAACTTGACGAGGATCTGCATGCCGAGCTTATCGACGTTTTTCTCGAGTTCGTTCACGTCCTGGTCGGCGGCGATGGCGGCATTGCAGAGGTCGGTGTCGCGCTCGAGCAGGCCACGCATGGCACTGGCGAGGTTCTTGCGCGCCATGCTGGCCATGCTGAGGACATCGCTGCGCAGCTTGTCGAGCGAATGGTTGAAGCTGGAGAGGATGTGATCTTGCATGTGGATAGAATGAATGAAGGTGACGGTTTCGCTACATTGGAATTGCAGAAGATTCCGGGGATGGGGGTTCTTCCTCGGCCTCGACCTCGGCCAGCGCGCCTTTGGGATCGCGGTTGGTGAGCAGGCAGAACTCGGGGTAGCTGATGATCTGAAAACTGCCGTCGAAATTTTCCACGATGGCGGTCATGGACTCGACCCAGTCGCCGGAATTGAGGTAGTGCGTGGTGCCGACCTTTTTGTTGTTAGCCTTGTGGATGTGGCCGCAGATGATGCCGATGCAGCCGCGCTGTTTGGCGAGGTTTTGCAACTGGTCCTCATACTTGCCGACGGCACCGATGGTGGATTTCACCTTCTGCTTGACCCAGGCGCTGAAGGAGAAGGGCTCTTTGCCGCGCAGGCGGCGGTAGGCATTGTAGAGGCGGTTGATGCGGAGGAGGAAATTGTAGCCGAGGCCGCCGAGCTGGGCGAGCCAGGCGTGGTTCGAGCTGATGGCGTCAAAGCCGTCTCCATGCACCACGAGGTAGTCGCCGGCGGGGGTGTGGTGGATGTGCTCGTCGGTGATGATGAAGTGCTCAAACTGGATCGGGATGAAGCGGTCGAGCACGTCATCGTGGTTGCCACGCAGGTAGATGATCTCGGTATTTTCCTTCTCCATCTTGCGCAGGACGGTGCGAATAAAGTTGGTGTGGCCTTTGTTCCAGCCGCCGAGGCGGCGGAGATGCCAGGCGTCGATGATGTCGCCATTGAGGACGAGTTTGTCGCAGAGGCAGTTGCGCAGGAAGTGGGAGGCCTGAGCGGCCTTGCTGTCCGGCATGCCGAGGTGGACGTCGGAGATGAAGATGGTTTTGAACCGCAGCTTCGACTTGCCGGTGGCCGGATTTGGAATGGGGGCTTCAGCGGACATCAGTTTAAGAGAGGCATGGCATGCATCACGGATGCCAGTTCGTGTTCAAATTGTTCAATCACCCGTTCCCAGCCCAGATCAAAAGCCGACTGCCGGGCGGCAAATCGCAGCGGCTCCTGCTGCCAGGCGGCGGCGGCGAGGCGGGTCTGCGTGAGGAAGGCGGCCTCTTCATTGAAGGGCGCGAGCCAGCCATTTTCACCTGTGCGGAGCAGGAGGCGGGGGGCGGCATAGTCATAGGCGACGACGCCGAGGCCGGAGGCCATGGCCTCCAGCACCACATTGCCAAAGGTTTCTGTGATGCTGGGAAAGAGGAAGATGTCCCCGGAGGCGTAGTGTGCGGCGAGATCCACCCCAGTTCGGGGACCGGCGTAGTGGAACTCGGGACGCTCCGCCTTGAGAGACTCCAGGCGGGGGCCATTGCCTACAATGACCATACGCGCCGTGGGCTGTTCCTGTTTGAAGACATCAAAGGCGCGGACGACGAGTTCCAGATTTTTTTCCGCCGCGACGCGGCCGACGTAGATGACGACGGGAGAGGAGTCATCCGCGCCCCAGCTTTGGCGCAGGGTGGGATCGCGCCGCTGAGGGTCGAACAACTCGGTGTCCACGCCCCGCCCGAGAACGCCGACGTTTTGGATGCCCCAGCGCTCAAGCATGGCGGCGGTGTCTGCGGAGGGGGTGAGGGTGCGGGCGGTCTGATTGTGGATGGTGCGCAGCACGCCCTGGGCGACGGTTTCCAGGCCGGGCAGGTGGTAGTCTTCGAGGTAGTTTTGAAAATTGGTGTGGAAGCCGGAGACGACGGGGATGTCCCGCCGCCCCGCAGCACGAATGGCGGAGATGCCCATGAGGGTCTCGGTGGCGACGTAGAGCACGTCCGGGCGGAAGGAGTCAAAGAGCTCCAGCATCTGGCGTATGGAGGCAAAGCCAAAGCGCAGCCCCGGGTAGCCGGGCAGCGGGAGGGAGTGCATGACATGGCGCTGCAGCCCTTCCTCCGATTCCACGGTGGTCACCACCTCCACCACATGCCCACGGCGCACCAGACCCGCCCCGAGGGTGTGCAGCGTACGTGCCACGCCATTGATGTCTGGCGGATACGTGTCTGTGACGATGAGAACCCTCATGATGGGAGATAATGAACTAGAGGTGGATGAAGCGCAGGTGGGAATGATGTCCAACTTTGTCACTGTGACGAATCCGTCACAATTCATGCATTCTCCCCACACAGGAACCTTGCCATGTGACAGCTTCGTCACCATCATGGATTTGCCGATGGGGCAGCCACGTCACAAACACCCAGCATGAGCAAGATATTGATCGTCGAAGATGAATCGGACATTGCAGAACTCATCTCCCTGCACCTCACCCGTGAGGGACATGTGCCGATCTGCATCGGCAATGGTCTGCAGGTCATGCCGACGGTGCTGACCCAGCAGCCGGAGTTGATTGTGCTGGACATCATGCTGCCGGGCCTGGACGGCATGCAGATCTTCAAGCGCCTGCGTGCGGACACCCGCACTGCGGCCATCCCGGTGATCATCCTCACCGCCAAAGGTCAGGTGACTGACAAAATCGCGGGGCTGGAACTCGGCGCGGATGACTACCTGACGAAGCCGTTCAGCCCACGGGAGCTGTACCTGCGCATCACAGCGGTGCTACGGCGGGTGAAGAAGGTCACGCATGTGTCGGAGATCCAACGCGGCCGCTTCATGCTGGACCGCAAAAACATGAAGCTGTTTCTGGACGGCACTGCCTTGGACCTGACAACCATCGAGTTCAAGCTGCTGACGACGCTGATGGAAAACGACACGGCGATCCACAGCCGGGCGGACCTGCTGCGCGATGTGTGGGGCTACAACAGCGATGTGGCCACCCGGACCCTGGACACTCATATCAAGCGCGTGCGTGAAAAACTCGGTGCAGCCGGGGAACATATCGTCACCATTCGTGGTACGGGCTTCCAGTTTCAGACGGAACTCACCGCCACCCAGCCTGCATGACCACCCTTTCCCTCCTCCTGGCCCTGATGCTTGGCATCTGCCTCTTTGCCTGGGCGCGGCGCGAGAAGTACTGGACGAAACGCTGGGAAACCGTGGCGAAAACCCTCGGGCTGAGGACGCGTGATGCGAACCTGCTGCCCGGGCATGCCGCCGGGGTCTTCCTGGCGCGGCAGCAGGCGGAACAGCAGGCGGAGCTGCGGCGGGTGTTTGAGTCTTTGCTGGATGAGATCAGCCAGGGGCTGGTGCTGGTGGATGAGAACCTGCGCATCCGCTATGCGAATGCGACTCTGAAAAAGCTGCTGCACCGCAAGGAGATCCATGCGGGACGCCACCTCATCGAGGATGTGCGCGACCACCAGATCTCCGATCTGGTGCAGGAATCCATCACAGAAAAACGGCACACGAAGCGCCGCATCCAGATTCTGCCCTCAGAAGCGGGTGTGGGGGCCAACCTGGGGGGGCGTTATTTCATCGTCGAAGCGGCACCGCTGGCCGCTGACGTGGGCGGGGGTGCCTGGCTGATGATTCAGGATGTGACGGAGTCTGCGATGACGGAGCAAATTCGCCGGGACTTCGTGGCCAATGCTTCGCATGAACTGCGCACGCCGCTGACGCTGATCAACGGCTACATTGAAATGCTGCAGGACGACTCCGCGAAGGCGTCCCCGACGATGAAGCGCAGCCTGGATGTGATGGAAAAGCATGGCAAGAGGATCGCCCGGATCATCGAGGACATGCTGGCGATCTCACGGCTGGAGGATGCAAGCAGCACGCTGAACAAAGAACCCTTCAATGTGCGTGCGTGCGCGCAGGAGGCAGCCGACCATCTGGCACCGATGCTGGAAGGGCGGGATGCCCGCATCGAGCTGGATTTCCCGAAAGATGGCGGCATGCTCACGGGAGACCGCTTTTACTGGGACCAGGTGTTTACCAACCTGATCGAAAACTCGATCAAGGAGAACACGAAGCCTGGGCTGGTGATCCGTGTCTCCGGGACATGGGAGGCAGAGGCCTGCACGCTCAAGATCAGCGACAACGGCATCGGTATTCCTGCGCATGACCTGCCCTTTGTCTTCAAACGCTTCTACCGTGGGAACAAGCACCACTCGTCGCAGATCAAGGGCACGGGGCTGGGACTTTCCATCGTGAGACGGGCAGTGGAAGCGCATGGGGGCACGGTGGAGCTGACGAGTTCCCCGGGAATCGAGACGACTTTCACGATGCGGCTGCCTTTGCAGCAGGCGCAGGGTGTTTGAATGATTGGTTGGGGTTTGTGAGCGGAGGGCTGGCGCATTGAGGGTTCATACGTTCGTTTGTGAGGGTTCAGCTTGAGCGGCGGCCTAGAACCGCACACGGAGTGTGCGGACTACTCTACTGGCGTCTTCGCGAGGGCCTTTGCCCCGCTTTTCAGCGCTGGACTGGCGATGCCTTTTTTAAATGGCGGCGAGAAAGCTGTGCTTGCTGCCGGGGCCGCTTGCGCTCGCGAGATCAAGATGATGCACTTTTGAGAGATGCCTAAGCTTGAGCCGGAGCGTAGTCTGTGGTTAGAACCTCTTGTGGAAGATCCCTTTGGCCATCGCATATCCTACCTGCGCGTCTCCGTCACCGACCGGTGCAACGAACGCTGCCGGTATTGCATGCCCGAGGAGGAGCAGGCTTGGTTCGCCAAAGATGAGACGCTGAGCTATGACGAACTACTGCGCACCGTGCGCGTGGGTGCCACGCTGGGGATCAAAAAGGTGCGTGTGACGGGCGGCGAACCCCTCACCCGCCCCGGTGTGGCCGGATTTTGCGCGGATCTCGCCCAGATTCCAGGCATCGAGGACATCGGCATCTCGACCAACGGCACCCTGCTTGCAAAACTGGAAGATGGCGTGACCATGGCCGAACGTCTGGTGAAGGCCGGGGTACGCACCGCGAACATCTCGCTGGATTCGCTGGATCGGGAGATTTACAAGCGCACGACCAGCCGTGATCTGCTGCCGCGGGTGATGGAAGGCATCGACGCGGCGATTGCCGCCGGGTTTCAATCCATCAAGTTTAACTGCGTGCTCATGAAGGGCCAGACGGAGCGCGAGCTTCCGGCGCTGATCGACTTTGCCCGCGAAAAAAAGGCACTGCTGCGCTTCATCGAACTCATGCCTGTGAGCACGCAGGATGTGCTGAGCGAGGACAATTTCCTGCCTATCGCGACTGCGAAGAAGCTGGTGGAGCAGACTGCCGGGGAACTCACTCCCCTGCCCGAGTTTCGTACGAACGGCCCGGCGGCTTATCATCTGATCCCGGCGACCGGTCAGAGGATCGGCTTCATCGGTGCGATGACGAATCTGCACTTCTGCGAGAACTGCGACAAGCTGCGCCTGACCTGTGACGGCAAGCTGCGGCCATGTCTTGGGAGCTACTTGGAGTTTGATCTGCGCAGTGTGATGCGCGGAGGCTGCAGTGATGCGGATCTGGCGGCGTTTTTCCAGAACGTGGTGGCGCGGAAGCCTAAGGAGCATGACTTCCGGCATAACTACCAGCCGAACCGAAGGATGATTGCGATTGGGGGGTAAGATGATGCGAAAAGCGGCGGCGCGCTCAAGGGGTGGCGCACGCATTTTAAAACGCATGGCACCGCATATTCACGATCGTAAGCGGTGGTGTTTTGAAAACCAATTTGGACAGGATTAACAAGATCACAAAATTATGCAGGATTGGGCGGTGTGTTTTGAGATCGCGAGCTGAAAGCGGTGTGTTTTAGTCGCTGCCAAAAATTTTGTTAATCCTGCGATCCTGTTAATCCTGTCTCAATCAATGGCAGAGATACATCAGCCGCCCTCCCCCCTCCCACGAGTTCACTCACTGAAGGGAAATACAGCTTTATTTGCTGATGCAAATACCTAGCATCCTCGTCCTATGAGCCAACTGACACACCTCAATCGCAAAGGCGAAGCCGCTATGGTGGATGTTTCCGAGAAGCCGCCGGTTAGGCGTGAGGCGGTGGCCGAGGGGCGCATCTTGCTGCAGGCGGCGACGCTGGATTTGATTCGCAAAAATCAGGTGAAGAAGGGGGATGTGCTGAGCATCGCGCGCATCGCGGGGATCCAGGCGGCGAAGCAGACGCAGTATCTGATCCCGCTGTGTCATCAGATTCCACTGAGCAAGGTGCAGGTGGATTTTGAGGTGGGTGCGAAAGCGGTACACATCACGGCGACGGCTGTGACTGTGGCGCCGACGGGGGTGGAGATGGAGGCGCTGACGGCGGTGAGCCTTGCGGCGCTGACGATCTATGACATGTGCAAGGCGGTGGATAAGAAGATGAGGATCGAGGGGGTGAAGCTGGTGAAGAAGACGAAGGGGTGAGGGTGAGGACAAACTCAGAAGATTTTATCCACGGAACCTATCTGAGGTTCTAATTTCCGTGTATTCCGTGGTTGATGAATGCAGTGATCTGAGAGCGTAGGCGCGACGCCGCTTTCGCAAACCGTACAAGCTGGCTGAGTCCACAGAGCGCGCAACACCCCGCGAAAGCGGCGTCGACGATGCAGGCTTGCACCGTGCATCTCTGCCGCCGCACTCCACGCCGCTGTCGCGCAATTGAAAGCCCCAGAGCCTTCGCGAGACAACGCCGAGGTTTTCAATCACGGCCTACAAGCCCCACGCTGTGTCTCTTGGTGTCCTCTGTGGCAAATCTTGCCGAAATGGTCGAGGACGAGCCCTGACAAAAAAACACGCGATGCTGTGAAGCATCGCGTGTTTGGAGTGAGTCTGTTGAACCGTCGCTTACGCGAAGAGGTTGGTGATGGGCTGGCCTTTGTCGGCGATGGTGAAGGGGCGCTTGCTGGGGCTGTAGATGACTTGATCCAGCGGGAGGCCGAGGGCGTAGGCGATGGAGGCGTTGAAGTCCATGATCTTGACTTTGTCTTCGACGACTTCGCGGCCTTCCTTGTCGGTCTTGCCGTAGGTGAAGCCGCCTTTGACGCCGCCGCCGAACATGACACCGGAGAAGGCTTTCGGATAGTGGTCGCGACCGGCGTTCTGATTGATGTCAGGCGTGCGGCCGAACTCGGAGTTCAGGACGATGAGGGTGTCTTCCAGGAGACCGCGATTGTGCAGATCTGCGACGAGGGTGGCGAGGCCTTTGTCGAGGGTTTCGCAGCGGTCTGGGACGGCGACGAAGTTGGCGTTGTGGGTGTCCCAGCCGCCGAGGGAAACTTCGACGAAACGGACGCCGCGCTCCACGAGACGGCGGGCGAGGAGGCAGCCCTGGCCGAAGGCTTCTTTGCCGTAGGCGGCACGGAGTTCGCCGGGCTCTTCGCTGAGGTCGAAGGCCTTGAGGTCTTCGGACTTCATCATGGCCATGGCGTCGTCATACATGTCGGCGTAGGCCTTCACATTGCGGTGAGGGAAGGTGGTGCGGAAGTCTTTGTCGAGTTCATCGGCGAGCTTCATGCGGGCCTGGAACTTGTCTTCGGGGCTGCCGTTGCGGATGTTCTTGAGTCCGTTTTCTGGATTGCTGACGAACAGCGGGGCCTGCGCGGCGGGGAAGAATCCGGCACCGGGATGGCGGCTGTCATTGCCGATGAAAACGAAGTTTGGCAGGGTGCTGTTGCCACCGCCTTGAAAGACATTGAGCCACGCGCCCATTGAGGGATGACGGATGGTGCCGCGCATCTCATAGCTGGTGTGCATCATGTAGTTCCCCTGCTCATGCGCGCCCTGCGTGGAGGTGAGGGAATTGATGACGGTGCCGTGGTGCATCTGCTGCGCGGTGAGAGGCAGGTATTCGGAGATGCGGACGCCGTCTGCGCTGGTCTTGATGGCCTTGGTGGGGCCGGCGGTTTCCACGCCTTCCTTGGGATCCCAAGTGTCCATGTGGGACTGGCCACCGCTCATGTACAGGTAGATGACGTTTTTCGCGGTGGCCGCCTGTTTCAGCTTCGAAGAGCCCTCAAAGGCGGCGAAGGATTTCGTGGTGAGCGAATTGCCAAGCAGGCCGACTCCGAGGAGGGAGCTGGCGGTTTTGGCGGCGAAATCACGCCGGGTGATTTCACCTGAGCGGACGAGTTTGCTGGCAAGTTCCTGTTTCATGGGAGGCGCGCGTTGGGTGTTGGGTTTGACGTGTCTTACTGAATGAAAATAAACTGCTGGGTATTGAGCAGGGAGAAGACGAGGTCCTCCATGCTGCTGAGGCCGCTGTCCTGCGCCTTGAGCCACACGGCTTTTTCCGCAGCGGTGGGCTTGCGGGAGAGGATGGTCATGTAGGCGGCGTCCACTTTGTCATCTGGATACGGGGCCTTGTTCACGGTGAGCATGAGCTGGCTGTACCTGTTGGCGATCTGCGGCAGGAGGCTGCCGTTCATCATGGCGAGGGCCTGGGGCACGCTGGCGTCGTTGTTGGCGTTTTCGATGGTTTCACGGTCGCTCTGGCCGAACTCGCGGAGGTAGTGGCCGCGAGGTGCGGGGCTTTCGAGTTCGGAGGAACGCAGTGTGTTGCGGCTGATCTGCTCACGTGTGCTGATGTAGTTCCGGCGCTCTTTCTCGTTGGTGATGCCAAAGAAGTCGGCCTCTTCAGCGTAGGCAGCACGCGCTTTCTCAGCGACGGCTTTCTGCTCGTCCTTGCTGAGTTCCTTGCGGTCATAGCCGGGGATGTTGATCTTTTCTACCTTGGCACCGTTGGCCATCATCATCATTTCGCCACCGCCGCTCATCATGGCGGGGGAGGAGTCGCCGCCACTGTTCTTGGTGAGTGAGACGGTCTGATAGGGCTTGCCTGTGACTTTTTCGAAGAGCTTTTTCTCCCCGGGGACGACGACCTCGGCAAAGGTGACGCGACGTCCTTCATTCTGGATGCGATTGACCTCTTTGCGAATGTCGTCGGACTTAGTCTTGAGGTCATTGACTTTCGCCAAGGCGGCGACTTTGGCGGGGCCGTCCGGCATGGCTTCCGCTGCCTCGCGTGCTTCCTTGTGGGCGATACGAGCTTCGGTATAGAGCTTCTGCTGTACATCGGTGCGCTCACGGTTCTTGCTGTAGATGTCGGCGGCTTTTTTGAGTCCGGCGAGGGCCTCATCGGCAGAAAGCGTCTCGACTCCGTCGGCGATCTTCTTGGCCTGCAGGATGCGCTGCTCCATGATATCGCGGTTGGTCTGGTTGATCATGTCCGGGCTGGGATTGATCAGCGTGACAAAAGAGTCCCACATCTGCTCGGCGCTCATGCGGCGGAGCAGCGGCCCGGTGAAGTGATAGACATTGCCGGGGGCGTGCTCCTCGCGGGTGACCTGGGACTGATAGGCCTTGGTGTTGTAAAGGACGCGCAGGACGCCTTTCATGTCATACTTCATGTCCACGACCAGTTTCTCCAGACTTTTCTCCATGTCAGGAATCATGGGCACGGTGGTGTCCATGAGTTCGTCGAGGGGTTCGATGAGAGCGAGGCCAAACACGCGCTTCCAGAGACGGTTGGCGATGACGGTGGTGAAGCGGGGATTTTCGGGGCTGGTCATCCAGCGTGCATAGGCCTGAAGGGGGGTCTCGCCCGGCTGGGTGATGCATTCGTGTCCCATCATCGTAGCGGGAGCGACGGCGGACTTGGGTTTGGCGTCGCTGTATTGATAGTCATGCGGCAGCGTCGGCTTGCGCTCACTGCTGCTGACGGAAGTGTAGCGCATGGTGTCGCGCACGTCCTGCATGGCTTCCTGATAGCCGCGCTGTTCTTTGCGGGAGACCTGACGGGCTTCCTCGCGCTTCTTGTTCACTTCCTTCATCTGCTCGTCGTACTTCTTCTGCTCACTGACGAACTTGGTTTCAAGAGCGGCTCTTTCCTCTTTGGTCAACTTGCCGGTGTTCTTGACGCGCTGCGGCCGCTTGGGCTCTTTGATGGCGTCACGAATGGCCTTTTCCTTGTCGCGCAGGAGATCGGTCACACCACCCATGGTGTCACCGCCGTAGTCCTGGGTCTGCACGCCATAGGTGAAGGAGGCCATCTGGAAGAACTGCATCTGCGACCACTTGTCGAAGGGGTGATTGTGGCACTGTGCGCATTCGATGCGGGTACCGAGGAAGACGCGCACGGTGTTGGCCATGTTGTCCAGCGGCATGCCGCGGTCACGCATGTAATAACCAATGGCGCCGTTGTCCCAGGCCTTGCCCTGAGCGGCCACCATTTCGCGGACAAACTGATCGTAGGGCTGGTTTTTGCGCAGGCTGTCCTTGACGAAGTTCGCATAGGCCGCGCCGGTGATGGCTCCGGTCTGCTGGCCGTTCGAGGTGACGCGGAGGACATCGGCCCAGTAGTTGAAGAAATGCTGCACGTAGGCTTCGGAGGCGAGCAGCTTGTCGATGAGCTTGGCGCGCTTGTTCGAGTCTTTGGAATTGAGAAACTCCTCGGTTTCACGTGTGGTCGGGATGCGCCCGATGACATCGAGGTAAATGCGACGGACAAAGGTGTTGTCGTCGGTTTGCGGGTTGCCTTGGAGTTTGTTGGCCGCCCAGTCTTTGGCCAGAACGGCATCAAGCTGCCTGGCAGCAGCAGCGGTGTCCATCTGGCCCGCGGCATTGGCGGAAGACAGCGAAACGAGCGCTAGGAGAGGGAGGGCGAAGAGTTTCTTCATGTTCGAACAAACGTGCCAATTGCATAAATTTTTCACTTTCGTGTAGAATCAATGCATTTATGCCCTGCACTCTTTGGCAGCCTCCCCGATGCGGGATGCGCCTATTGCCCTTAATATAGGCAGGCTTGCCGTGCGGTAAGCACCGCCTCCATTCGCCTGTTTACGAGTCCGCCTTTTCACTCTCCGCCCGACGCTTGACCGTGATCTGATGAATCCCTTTGCGCAAAGTGCCGACGTTGAAGTTGACGATCAGTCCTGTTTGGAAGTGGCCGAGCCGGACCTTGGACTCCAGTTCCTGCTGCTGCAGCCGGGTGATTTCTTCCTGAGCACGCACCAGCAGCAGCAGTGAATCACCGATGACAAAGTCGAGACGGGTCGCGGTTTGCACGGTGCGGCCATGATAGGTGAACTCGAGCGGCACCTGGCGTTTGAAATCAAACTCCATCTCACGCAGTTCAATGGCGAGACATTCCACATACGCATCCTGCGTCAGCCCCGGCCCCAGCGCGCGATGCACGTTCATGCATGCGCCGATGACGAGGTGTGGCAGATCGGCGGTGTTCATGGTGCGGTGGGCTGAAGGGCTTCTTCACCCAGGATGCCGTAGATCTCTGCGGTGGTGCTCTGCTGGTGCGTGGTCAGCCATTTGTCCATGGCGGCGGAGAGTCGCGCCTTCACTTCGGGATAGCGCGACTTCACATCACGCTCGCAGTGCGGGTCTTGGCGCAGATCAAACAGGCGCTCGATGGAGTGCTGCTTGCCGGGAGTGCGGATGTATTTAAAGCGCTCAGTGCGCACGCAGTGCTCTTTTGTTTTCAACACGGCGTCTTGGAACTTGTCCTTGAGCACAAAGTGGAAGTCGAAGGAGGGATCAATGAAGGTGGTCTCATCCATTGGTGGGATGAAGAGCGGCTCTTCACCGGGAATGATGCGGCGAAAAAAAAGGTAACTGGTTTCACCGAAGTAGGCGAGGTCGAGGCTTTTCTTTTCACCTCGAATCAGGGGTGCCAGACTGGTGCCTTCAAAGCGCGGCTGTGCGGGCACGCCGACGAGGTCCAGAAGCGTGGGCGCAAAGTCGAGCGTACGCGCGAGCTGCGCATGCCGCTGAGGCTTTTCCAGACCGGGGACGTGGAGGATTGCGGGTACGTGATTGGCCTGGTCTCCGCCATTGAATGTGGTGCCATGACCGAAGGTACAGTTCGGCTCAAAAAGATCGTCGCCATGGTCGCCAGTGATGAGGATGATGGTGTCATCCAGCAGCCCTTGCTTTTCGAGCTCGGCCACCACGCGGCCCACGGAGTCGTCAAACATGCGCACGCAGCCATCATACAGTGCTGTGATCTGCTTCACCTCCTCGCGCGGGAGCTTGCTCCACTTTTCATTGATGTCGGTGCCGCCGATGAACTCGTCCACGTTCAGCGCGAGTTCATGCTTGTGAGGGCCGTTGTACTTTGGGTCCGTCCACAGTTTCGCGTAGTGCGTGGGTGTCTTGTAGGGCAGATGCGTGCAGGAGTAATAACCTAGGAGCAGGAAGGGCTGCCGGTCTTCGGCGCGCTGCTTGATACGGTCGATGACCTGATCTGTGACCACTTCCGGGGTCATGTAGTTGGCGAATGACTTGAGCTTTGGAAACAGCATGTGGCCCATGCGATTGTCGAAAAACAGGGGTAGGATCTGATGATGGAGAAAGACGACCTCGCTCATGTAAACACGGAAGTTGTCGAAGTCGGAGACGATGATTTTGTCGAAGCCCATCGGCAGTTCGTTGAAACCGCAGGCACACCAGTCGCCGATCACCGAGGTGTCATAGCCCTGGCGTTTCAGCTCCGCGCCAAGTGAGGGCGCTTCCTGATTGGCCCGGTCCACCATCGCGCGACTGGGGAACATGTGCCGCACTCCGTGTGTGTGCGGATACTGCGAGGAAAACATGCTGGTGAGCGATTCCAGCGTCGAGGCAATCGGCGTCAGGCAGCGCTCAAAATTCACGCCTTTGGCTGCGATGCGGTCGATGTTCGGTGACGTGAGGCGGTGATACCCATTGCAGGAGAGATGATCCGCACGCAGCGAGTCCGAGCCAAGGATGACAATGTTTTTAGGCTTCTTTTTGCCACCCGCCAATTCCCCAGTATCTGGCGCGCGACTCACGCCGTAGCCGCTCACGGCAAACATTCCCAGAATGCCCGCTACTGCTGCAAAGCTGAACAGCAGAGGCCGCGCCGAACGGGTGAACCAGCGGCGCAGTTCGAAGAGATAAAAGCCAGCCGCCGCCACCAAAGCCATGAGGGGAAACACCTGCGTGATCAGTGCATGCACGGCATCCTGCACCCGCGTGCCACACACGCGGCCCAGCGCATCATACCAGCCAAGAAGATAGCTATAGTCACCGAAGTAGGGCTTCTCCAGCATCAGCTTAAAAATGAAGAACCCATACAGCAGGCAAGCAAACAGCAGGGTGCGCCAGACGACACCCCAGCGCGCAAAGGCCCGCACATTGCCCCACAGGCGGACGAGTGGATAGATCAGCAGGACATAACCGGCCGCCACCAGGAGGTAGCCCTTCAGCACGACGAGATTGCTCCATACGAGATACCACCAGTGATGCTGCAGCGCGACCTCCGAGAAGCGGTTATTGAAGCCGTAGGAGTTGCCCGCAAAGCTGAGGATCGCGCTCATATACCACGCCAGGAGCGTGCCGAATACGGTCAGCACGACAATTTTGAGGATATAACGACGTTGCAAGGAAGGAGGCGGCATGCGGAAGGGGAGCAAGACTACACCGCTACCCAC
>NZ_JAQSEA010000270.1 GCF_029946185.1 Prosthecobacter sp. | reverse complement strand
ACTGTGCGGACCACTTGCTGGCGCCTTCGCGGCAAACCTGGGGTTATTTCTTCACCGCTGGGTGGAACATGGTATTTGCCAGCATGCAGGGGAGCGTGCGCAAATTTCTCGTTGCCGCTGGGAGGCAGAACGCTTTTCGCATAACTCCGGCATGCGAATCTCTGCTGCGTGCCGCAGGGAATTATTTCTTGTCGGCAGAAATCAAGATCTCCTCCAGCACACGGCCGTCTGGTTTTGGCAGCACCAGGCCCATGAGTTTGGCAATGGTGGGGGCGACGTCCAGATTGGCCATCCGGTCGAGGACGATGCCTTTTTTGATGCCGCGACCGCTGGCGATGAAGATGCCATCGAGCTCGGGGTCGCCGTTGAAGTAGCCGTGGGTGCCGGCGTAGTTCACGGAGGGGGTGATGACGGCGTCACCACCGGCGTCGTTTTTGAAAGCGTAGCCAGTCTTGGCATAGAGGACGAGATCGCCCATGCCGGGGTTCTCCTCGGGAATGGGCATGCCGAGGGTGTGGCCGTCCTTGCCTTCGATCACGCGATCCACGCCTTCGGTCTTGGCGAACATCTCTTTGAGCTGTGGCAGCAGCTCGGCTTTGCGGGCGGGATTGGTGATGTACACGAAGGCCATGCCGCCTTGGGTCATGGAATAGGCGTCACAGGTGTTGATGGTGGGGCCGAGTCCTTGAGCGAGTCCAGCCTTTTTCAGCTCGACGTTGGGCAGGATGATTTTGGTGACTTTCTTGAAGCCGTGATCGGTGGCGATGATGAAGGTGGTGTTGTCGCGCAGGCCGCTGTCTTCGACGGCTTTGACGAGATCACCCACGAGACGGTCTGTGTAGGCGAGCGCGGTGTGGCTGGCCATGGATCCGGGGCCGTAGGTGTGGTGGGTGGCGTCGGTGTTGAGGGTGTGATAGAGCAGCAGGTTGGGCTTGTGCGTCTTGAAGATGTGGATGGCGGCCTTGGTCCACATGTTGTCGAGGAAGGTCACGCTTTTGCGCTGCGGGCCGAGCTGCATCCAGGCGATGTCCTGCGGTTTGATCTCGCCGGCGGCGATCATTTCTTTTTCGACTTTACCTTCGAGGTCGGGCAGTTCGGCAAAGCTCCAGTCGATGGTCTTGGCTTTGGTGATGGCGACCCAGTCGGACTCGGCGGTGGTGAGTCCTGCTTCATGGGCGATGTCGTAGAGTGTAGGAGCAAAGACGAGCTTGGTTTTGTCGGCCCACTGCTCGATCTTCGGTGGCTTGCTGTCGCCCTGACGAACGAGGAGTCCATTGAAGAGAACGCCGTGCTTGCGCGGCTCGACACCGGTGACGAGGGTGGTGTGATTGATCCAGGTGATGGACGGATTGCTCACCGTCATGGCCTTGGTGCTGGCACCTTCCGCAGCGAGTTTGCGCAGGTTGGGGATCTGCAGCGATTCATCATTCCACAGCCATGCGGGGAAGCCGTCGAGACTGATCAGGATGACGTGCTGCTCCTTAGGGTCCGCAGACGGTGACTTGGAGCAGGAGGTCAGCGTGCGAACAATGATGATGCTGAGGGCAAGCAGGAAGCAAAATTTCATTTGGAGCGAAGGGTTACGGGTGCTTGCGTCGTTTGCTTTCCACCTCATGAAATTCGTCGCATTTTTTCTCCTTACCGCCATGTCTTCCCACGCTGTTGAAATCGTCGCGCATCGCGGATTTTCTGCGCGTGCACCGGAGAATACGATCGCGGCTTTTGATCTTGCCTGGAAGAATCAAACGGATGCGTGTGAGCTGGATGTGTATCTCACGGCAGATGGCAAAACGGCGGTGATTCATGACAAGGATGCGAAGCGCACAGCGGGTGTGATGATGGATGTGGCGACCTCGAAGCAGGCGGATCTAACGGCGCTGGGGGCGGGATCATGGAAGGGCACGGAGTGGGCGAAGGAGAAGATCCCGACGCTGGAGCAGGCGCTGGCGACGATGCCCGTGGGCAAGCAGCGTTTTTTTATTGAGGTGAAATGCGGGGCGGAGATCGTGCCTGAATTGAAGCGTATTTTGGAACCGATGAAGGATCGCGCGGCGCAGCTGGCGATCATTGCTTTCAAGCGGGATGCGGCGGCGGAATCGAAAAAGGCGATGCCTTGGATCAAGGTGTATCGGCTGGCGTCAGGGAAGACGAAGGAGAAGAAGCCCACGGATCTGACGCAACTCATTGCGGATACGAAGGCGGACAAGCTGGATGGGCTGGACCTCGGGACCAGTGATTTTCCTTGGGATGAGGCGATGGTGAAGCAGATCCGGGATGCGGGCTTTGGGCTTTATGTGTGGACCGTGAACAAACCGGCGGACGTACTGCGTTTTGCGAAGCTGGGGGTGGATGGGATCACGACGGATGACCCGGTGATGGTACGGGAAGCCCTGGAGAAGAAGTAAGGGATGAATCCGGTGGGGATGAAGGTAATCAGTCGCAGCGGGGGCAGATCGTGCTATCTCAGCCACCCCACTTATGTCTCCCATTACTCCTGCTGTCGTTTCCGCCAAAGACCTGCGCCTTCAATTCGGGCTTCAGCAGGTCTTCAATGATGCGACGATGAGCATCCATGAGGGTGAGAAGCTCGGGCTGGTGGGGCGGAATGGCTCTGGGAAAACGAGCCTGATGCGCATCCTGGTGGGGACGGAGAAGCCGGACAGTGGCATTATTTCGCGCCGCAATGGGATCATTGTGAGCCATCTGGCGCAGGAGTTTGTGCTGGATAATGAGGCAAGCGTGATCGACAACGTGCGCGCGGGTGCTTCGGCGCTGCTGGAAATGGTGGAGCGCTACGAGTCCGGCGACTACAAGGGGGACCAGGAGGATGATTTGCTGCATCAGATCCAGCTGCATGACGGCTGGGGCGTGGAGACGCGGATCAGCACCGCAATGAATGAGCTGGGGCTGCCGGCGGCGGATCGCATCGTCAATGGGCTCTCAGGGGGTGAAAAACGGCGTGTCGCGCTGGCGCGGGCGCTGGTCTCACAACCGGATCTGCTGCTGCTGGACGAACCGACGAACCATCTGGACGCGGAGTCGATTGAGTGGCTGGAGATTTTCCTGCGGGACTTCACGGGCGCGGTGCTGTTTGTGACGCATGACCGCTACTTTTTGGATCGGGTGGCGACGCGCATCATCGAGATCGACGACAGCCGCATCTACAGTCATCCCGGGAACTACAGTGACTTTTTGGAGAGCAAGGCGATCCGCGAATCGGTGGAAGCGAATTCCGAGCGGCGGCGCCAGAGCTTTCTACGGCATGAGCTGGAGTTTGTGCGTGCGGGTGTGAGAGGCCGGGGTACGAAGCAGCGCTCACGTCTGGATGAGTATGACCGCGTGGCGGCCATCGACGCGCCTGAGGCGGAACTGGTGATGGATTTGATCATCCCGCCTGCCTCTCCGCTGGCAAACACGATCATCGATGCGGTGGAGATTGGTGCGCACATCAATGACCGCTGGTTGTTCAGCCACCTGAATCTGAGCTTTGAAGCGGGGACCTGCACGGGGATCATTGGCCGCAATGGTCTCGGCAAGACGACGCTGCTGCGGATGCTGATGGGCCAGCAGGCACCGAATGAGGGCAAGGTCACGATTGGCAAGCGCACGGTGTTTAACTACGTGGATCAGCAGCGTCTCCTGCTGAACCCGGAGAACAGCGTGATGGAGGAAGTGGCGGGGCCGATGTCTGAGTTTGTGCAGTTCGGGCCGGAGAAGATGCATGTGCGCACCTACCTGCGCCGCTTCCTTTTCACCGATGAACGCGTGACCATGCGGGTGAAGGAACTGAGCGGTGGCGAGCAAAGCCGCGTGCTGCTGGCGAAGATCCTGCGCCGGGGTGGCAACTTCCTGATTCTAGATGAGCCCACGAATGATCTGGATCTGCAAACGATGCGAGTGCTGGAGGAGGCCATTCTTTCCTTCAAGGGCTGCGTGCTGGTGGTAAGTCATGACCGGTATTTCCTGGACCGGGTGTGCGACCGAATGCTCGCTTTTGAAGGCGAGGGACGCATCCATGAGTGCGCGGGCAACTACAGCTACTACCAGGAGAAACGTTCTGCGAAAGCTGCGGCTGAGCTGGCGCTGGTGAACGCCGCAGTGAAGAAGGAAAAGGTAGCGGCTGCCAACGCACCGAAGCAGAAGAAGATGCCCCAGAAGGAGCAGCGCGAACTCGCTGAGTGCGAAGCTGCGATCACGAGTCTGGAGAGCGAAATCGCGGCGATGGAAGGAGAGCTGGCGAATCCGGAGACGTTTGTGAAGCTGGGAGCGGGGACGAATGAGTACATGGCCAAGCTCGACAAGAAGAAGCACGAGCTGGAGGGGAAGTTTTCGCGATGGGCGGAGCTGGAGGAGGTGCGAGTGGCGTGCGGGGGGTGATCTTACGGGGTCAATGGCCTAGCTTTGCTAGTAACGTATGTTCGCCCAAGGTCTTTTAGTGGGCACATACTTTGGATAGCAAGCTTCCTAGCGTCATCCCAATCTAGCAACATCGGAACTTTGTCTTTAACTTCGACTTCAGATAGCTGCGCGAATGCATATAATCCAAGGGAGTCCGCTTTTATTTCTTTTTCGAATCTCGAAATTGCGCTTTCGATGACAAATCTACTGCTTTGCGCAATTGAATCAGTGCACTTATTTAAGTAGTCATGAATTCCCCACAATCCCTCCATGTGGCATCGAATAGCTTGTACCAAGTTAATTATTTCAGGCATTCCATCCAGAGCCATCTTCTTAAATTTCGGATCAGCAGCGAGTGATGCTTTATGAGTTCCTATTGAAAGGACATTCACGATGTCACTTTTCGACCTATCATTTTTGTTCTCGTACCCTGAATGAAAGTGGATGCTATCGATGGGAACTTCACGATGCTGCGAATAATTGCGCAAAGCTTCGATAAATCGATATTCTTTTACTGAATCATAGATTTCGCTTCGAAAAGCTTTAAACTTAAGCACATCTTCTTTCGATAAGATACTAGAAATAGTTTTGTCTGTAGAATCAATAAAATATCGTGCGCAAGAAAGATAGGCCACAATTCTTGAGCTTAACAGAACACGCGTTTCAGATTCATCATTGTAACCCGCTCGTGAATATAATATGTGTGAAAACGCCGCCTCGAATTGTGAGGCCTCCACTGTTCGGTAGCTCTCGACAACTATCCTATAATCTTCAACCATCTTAAACAAAGATTCTAGCTTGTGTTTAGATGCCTTTATCGTCAAAAATTCATCCTCAGACAGCTCTACTTTTTCCGGACATCCAAGAGCATGAATCTGCAAACAGTATTCCATAAATTTATGGCTACTCCAGCACCTTGATCTTCAGATTGCGGTAATAAACGGGGGCCTGGGCTTTGCCGTGGAGGCCTTGGAGACCAATGGGGCCGGTGCGGGCGTAGTCTTTGAGGGCCTTTTTGAATTTGTTGGGTGTGCCGTCCGGGTTTTTGCCGATTTCGGGCCAGTTGTCGAGGTTGGCGTTGATGACTTCTTCGCCGTTGAAGACGACGCTGATCATGGGGCCTTTGCAGGTGATGGTGAAGTGGTTCCACTCGCCAACGGGCTTGGCCATGCTTTTGCTGGGCGGCATGGCGTCATAGATGGCTGCGACCATGCCGTATTTGCTGCCGTCTGCGGAGTCGTGGACCTGGATTTCGAAGGCGGAGAGGACGTCTTTAATATTACCGGAGCGGATGAAGACGCCGCTGTTGGATTCCTTTTCGACCTTGAATTCGAGGTCGAGGATGAAGTCGCCGTAGGAGTCTTTGGTCCAGAGGGTGTCGTGGTCTTTGGCGACGAGGATGCCGTCTTTGAGCTCCCATTGGCCAGGGGCGACGGAGTTGGAGAGGTCGGCCGTGAACAGGTCCTTCCAGCCGGTGGTGTCGGGTTTATCGGCGGCGAATGAGAGAGAGGCGGAGGCGAAAAGCGCGAGGAGGGAAAATTTCATGAGGTGATTGGTAACGCGAAACGGGTGGGGAAGATTCCAAGTTTTGGAAGGAAAGTGGAGCCGTGCGTAGGACTGCCGGCCGCTGTTTTGAGATGCCGCGGGGGGCTCGGAAGCATCAGGGAAACACGGAGCTGGATTTATAGGATTGCTTTTTTCTTCGGCTTGGCCAATTCTCCATCAAATAACCCGTCAGCACTCACATCATCCGTTCCATGAAACCCGTTCACTCTTTGGTCATCCTCTCGGTTCTTGCCGCTCTTTCCCTCACTTCTTGTGGTCATGACTGGAGCGATGGCGGCTACAAGCGCGTCCCCCCTGGTGGCACCTACTACGGCAGCAACTTCAATGGAGCGCCGAGCTTTGGCGGACATGGCGGTGGCTACGGCAATGGCTACAGCGTCTGGCCTCAGCCTACGATCAACTACGGTGAAAACTTCACCTGGGAAGACGAGCCAACGAATGTGGGCAACAGCTGGGACCACGGCGGCTATTCGCTGCAGACAACAAGGACGAATCTAGTTACCCGACAAGATACGTACGAGACCGTCCGCACCTCCGGCAAATAGTCCCTTCCCGTCAAAGGTGATGCTGGTCTGAAGCGGCAGTGCGGCTTCGTAGGAGAAAGATTTCACGGCACCGCCGCTGGGGCTCCAGAGGCGCACCTGCTTGTCGCGCCCGGCGCTGAGGAGTTCTCCTTTGGGGCCGAAAGCGAGCGCGAGGACGCCGTTGGGAATCTTCCCGTAGAAGCCCTGCGGGCGTGCGGGAGGATGCGCGTTGTTTTTGGTGACGGTGGGCCAGCCGTCTTTGGCGTCCCACCAGATGAGGAGGCCGTCTTCGCCTCCGCTGGCGAGCATTTTGCTGTCGCTGCGCCAAGCCAGAGCACGGACGGCAGCTTTGTGCTCCGAGAGGGAGAGGAGGATGCCACCGCCTGTGGCGTCCCAGAGATGGATGCCACCTGCGCGATCTGAGCTGGCGAGTTTTTTGCCGTCGGGGCTGAAGGTGAGGGCGGTGATCCAGTCGGTGTGTTTGGTGAGCTTATGGCGGAGTTTGCCATCGGCGGTGCCATAAATTTTGATGACTTTGCCGGAGCCGCCGAGGGCGACGAGCTGCTGATCGGGGCTGAGATCGGCAGCGAGCACGGCGTCGGTTTCGTCGCCGATGGTGGTGAGGCGTTTGCCGGTTTTGACGTCAAAGAGGACGACGCTGCCGGATTGCACGGGCTTGCCTCCGGCCACCATGAGGACGCGGCCGTCGAGGCTGAAGCGGATGACGTTGGGCTGACCTTCGGGGAAGGCGAGGGCACCGATCTCCTGCTGGGTGGTGGCATCAAGCAACCGCACGTGTTCATGCCCGGCGACGGCGATCAATGGAGCACGCGGACTGGCGGCCATGGCAATGACGGGCAAGGGGCGTTTCAGCGCGGGAGGCGTGAAGGCGGTCAGGGACTCGGGCATCGGCGGCGGGCCGTCGAGTTGGATGTCGGTGGTCGGCGTGAAGCTGGTGTCGCGTTCGGCGACGAGTGATTTGCTGGCGGAGGACTCGCGCAGGCCGCCCTGAATCCACTGGCGGATGAGTTCGATCTGCGGGGCGGGAATGGCAGCCTTTTTCGGCGGCATGCGCTCGGCGTCGTCTTCGGCAGTGATGGCTTGGAAGAGCAGGCTCTGGCTGGAGCGTCCGGCGATGACGGCTTTGTCGCCGCTGCCGCCTTTGAGTGTGGCGGTGAAGTTGGCGAGGTTCAGGTCGGCTTTCTGCTCGTCGTCGCCGTGACATTTGAGGCAATGCTCGCGGAAGATGGGCTTGATGTGTTCGTCATAGGTGATGACGGCATCGGCGGCGAACGCGGACGTGAGCAGGAATGGGAGGAGTAAAAGCGGACGCATGATCAATGATTGAAGATGAACTCCGTGGAATTGAGGAGGCTCCAGAAGATGTCCTGGTAGGGCTTACGGTCTTGGGTGTCGCTGCCGACGAGTTCCAGCAGGGCTTTGAGTTCTTCGGGCTTGGGCTTGCGGCTGAGGGCGCGGAGATAGAGGTCTTCGATGATCGTTTCCGGTGGTGTGCCGGCCTTGAGCTGTTTTTCGATGACCTTGCCGAAACCGACCTGGCTCTGCACAGTTTCTCCGGCGACCATGTGGAGGGTTTGCGAAAGGGTGGGCTCAAGCTTGGTGTCGCAGGCACAGACGCTGGCGCGTCCGGCGCGGCCAAAGGTCTCGAAAAAAGGATCGCCGGTCATCGCATGCGTGGTGTCTCCGGGAGTGCGCGGGTAGTGCTGGATGGCCTTGGTGCCTTTGGGGAAATAGCCGAAGCCACGTTCGCCGTCGGTGGCTTCGACGATGGCATCGAGCAACACATCGGCACGCAGACGGCGAAGCTGGGAGCGTGAGAACTGGCGCGTGTCGGCGGCGTTGGTGGCGTTTGGCTGCGCGGAGAGCTGGTAGGTGCGCGAGGTGGTGATGTCGCGAATGAAGGCACGCAGATTGAAGCGGGAGTCGCCGAGGTGTTTGGCGAGGGCATCGAGCAAGGGGCCGTTGGTGGGCGGATTGCTCACGCGCATGTCATCGAGCGGTTCCACGAGACCGCGACCCATGAAGTGGGCCCAGATCCGATTGGCGAGGTTGCGGGTGAAGAGCTCGTTTTTTGGCGAGGTGAGCCAGGCGGCGAGGGCCTGACGCGGGTCCTTGCCCTTCGGCACGCTGCTTTCGCCGCCGAGGACGGTGGGGAGCATGGGGCGCTCATCGACGAGGTGTTTGGCCGGGGCGGCGGACAGGTCATTGAAGACGTAAAACTCGCGCGGCTCGACGCCGAGCTTGCGCTGAATGCCGGTGAAGAAACTGACCCAGCCGTAGTAGTCGTCCTGCGTCCAGCGGTCGAAGGGATGGTTGTGGCACTCGGCGCACTGGATGCGCACGCCGGTGAAGAGTTGGGAGAAATCTGCGGCGAGGTTCTTCGGTGTCACGCGCACATCATGCACGAGCATGGTGTAGAGATTGGCGGGGCCGCTGTTGATGTTGCTGCCGGTGCCGGTGATCTGATCGGCCACGAATTCATTGAGCGGGCGGTTCTGCGCCATCTGATCGTGGATCCATTCATAGTAAACGTCGGCCGCTTTGACATCGGTGGCGGTGGGTGCGTAGCCGCCGCCTTTGACACGGAGCATTTCGGCCCAGAGATCGGTCCAGAGATCGGTGAAGCCGTCGCTTTTGAGCAGGCGATCGATGAGGACGGTACGCTTGTCATTGGCGGTGTCCGCCATGAAGTCGTGATACTCCTTGGTGGTAGGGAGTGCGCCGCTGAGATCAATGAAGACGCGACGCAGGAAGGTTTCATCATCGGACAACTCCGAAGGGAGGAGGCGCAGCTTTTGCAGGCGGTCGTGGATGATTTCGTCGATGTAGTTGTTCGCGACCGGATTCGTCCATTGGTAGTTTTTGTCCTGCGGGAGCACGATGACTTCGGAGCCGATGGTGAAGCGGTTGAAGCGCGCGAAAACATGCGTATCGCCACGACCGGTGGCGGCGACGAGGCCGTCTTTGTCGATCTTGGCGGTGGAGGGGTTGTTGGTGGCAAAGAGGGCGAGGTCGGTGACGTCGCGCTTGGTGCCGTCGGAGTAGCGCGCGGTGACGGTGGTCTTTTGCGTGCCTTTGCCGCCTTCAAAGACGATGCGCTCGGGTGCGAGGGTGATCTCAACGGGCTGCGGCACGGATGCGGCATCGTCAGGGGTGCCGGCAGCGATCCATTTCAGCAGGGTCTGGTAGTATGGGGTATCGGCCTTGAAAAGCTCGCCGCCGGTGTGAGGCACCTTGCCGGTGGCTTTGAGGAGCATGAGGCTCTGCTCAGGGGCGGCGAGATTGACGCGACGTCCGACCATTTCCTGAGTGATGCGGTAGTAGTCTCCCTTCGCATCGTAGCCGAAGAGGGAAAGCATGAAGCCGTCCTTGCCGCTTGCCGAACCGTGGCAGGTGCCCTGATTGCAGCCAGAGCGGAAGAGGATGGGCATGACATCGCGGCGAAAGCTGGGGGCTTCTTCGGCGCAAAGAGAGACCGCGCACACTAAAAGGACAAACAAAGGGCGGAGCATTTAGCGGGATGAGCTGGAGGTTTGAAGAAGGGCGGGGTCAACGCGGAGGATGGCTTTGCCCACGCGCTGGCGGATTTCCTGGCCGCGTTCGGTGACGGTGATTTCACAGCTCAGTTCCTTGTATTGACCGAGCAGGGATTCGGTGGAGGCGGAGATTTCGAAGATAAGCTGCTTGTCGCCGACTTTGAGTTTGGGGGTATTGACGACACTCACGCCTTTGGGCAGGCCGAGGAGGGTGGCGTCGGCTTCGCCTTCGAAGGGCTTCTTGTGTTCGATGTCCCAGACGACCTGGGCTTTTTCACCACGACGTACGGCGCTGGGATTGCTCTTCAGGGCGATATAGGGCGGAGCAACGGTCACATCAATGAAGGCGGCCGAGGTGCGAATGCGTCCAGCACCGAGGTAATACGAGCCGCCGGTTGTGGACGCAGTCATGGCGAGGCGATAGGTGCCCGGCGCAGCCGAAGCGCTGGCGCTGAGGCGCAGCGTTCCTTCGTTTTTGCCCGCAGGAATGGTGAGTGTGGGCTCGCCTTCGACACCGGGTGGCACCCAGTCAAACTGATGCTCGATGTCTTCATCAAAGCCGGGCTTGCGCGTGATTTTGACCGGCAGCGTGAGTTCACCATTTTGCGAAAGCGGAATCATCGGCTGCTCGACATCTATTTGATAAGGCGCGGGCTCGGTGACGGCGAAAGCATAGTGATCGACAACAAAGGAATGCCACGCATGACCACCGCTGTGGCCGAGGAAGGGAAACGACTGCTGCGAGCGGCTGAGCAGCGGCGTGCCATCGGTGGTTTTGCAGGTGATGGAGATGAGCGTCGTCTGCGGCTTTGTGCCGGCATCGGCGATGAACTGAACCGGCACCTGACGCTTACCGGCGAGCACACGCGGAGCGATCATGCGCACGCCTTTGGGCAGGCCCTGCGCGACAAGGTCGAGCTCGCCTTCGTAGCTGCTGCCGGGGGCATCGACGAGGTTCACATTCACCGTCCAGCGGCCACCTTGCGGCACGGCGATGCTGGTGAGGCGTGGACATTCCACCATGTCGATGACGCGCGCTTGGATGAAGGTGTTGATCTCATCGCGAACGGGTTCGACCTCAATGCGGTAAACGGAGGTCGGATCACCGAGACCGCGCATGTCGGTGATGTTGATGAGGTAATCACCATCGGCTTTGGGTTCCCAAACGACAGCCGGGTCCATGAGTTCCTTCCGCTGAATCTGTCGCGACATGGCCCAGAGATCGCGATCAGGGAGCGTCGAGTCATCAGCGGTGATGTCATCGGTTTCGGCATCGGCTTTGCGGATCGAAAGCCGTGGATCGAGCGGCGTGCCGAGCGACCGTGCAAACACGCGCACGCGCCAGCGATCACCCGCTTTGGCTTTGACGCGGAAGCTGTCGGCATCGTTGGCGGCTTCGATGCGGCCATTCAAAGCAGCAGGGAGGGCGCTGACGCTGGTTTCATCCGCCTCTTTGGCTTCGAGCACATTGGGGAACTCACTCACACGCATCATCAGCGGCGAGGCCATGCTGTCATTGAAGGCGAAGTCGCCGGTTTGTACCGGGAGCGTGACCTGGACGGCTTCATCGCCTGCGGGATCGCCGAGAAGCGTGGCGGCAAGCTTTTCGCCTTTCATGCCACCGGCGGGGTACACGGCCAGGGGACGATGATTCGAGCCGATGTGCGCGAGGTAGTAGCAGTTGCCGCCCGAGTTGAAGATGCGCTGTTTGACCTCGACGCGGTATTCGCCGTCGGCAGGGAGAATCGTGCTGAGCACGGGATCTTGCAAATGCAGGGCGCTGTCGTCATTGCGGGCGAGTTCCTTGCCGCTGGCATCCAGAATGCGCACGGTGAGGTCGAACTCGGACCCGGCGTAAAACTTCTCCGTGAGCCAGACGGAATCGACTTCCACCGAAAGGTGCTCGCCTTTGCGGCCGGTGACGCGATACACATCGACATCGCCGACTTGATGCGTGTCCATGCGGCCGAGCACCGCGCTATTCATGGGCACCGGTTGGTCTTCCTGCGCCTCTTTGACGATGGGAAAGCGCGTCACAGCGAAGGTGCTGAGCGTGGTCAGCTCGGTGGCGGTGCGCAGCTTGAAAGGGTGCAGTCCGAGCGGGCAGTCGGCATCGATCTCAAAGCGGCACTGCACTTTGTCCGCGACAAAACCTCCGTGCATCGTGGAGCGAGGCCCAGGCAATGAGGGCAGCGCTTTGACTTCCGTGCAGCGGATGCCGGGGCGATAAAACAGCACCTCCCGCGCCTCTTTGATGAAGGCACCTTCAATCGTGACTTCGACCGTGGTGCCGCGCTGGCCTGCGCGCGGCGTGACAAACTCGATGTGATGCACCATCGGGCCTGCGAGCGCGGAGGTGAGCAGACACGCTGAACATATGAGGGCGATGAAAAGTCGCATGGCGGTTAGGAGATGATTCCCTTCACGACATTGCCGTCTTTCACGATCTCGATGGGGCGAGTGCCGCCGAAGGCCATGAGCTCTTCGTTGGAATCGATGCCGAGCTGGTTGTACACGGTGGCGAGGAAGTCTTCGAGCTTCACTTCATCGCGTGCGGGTTCGGCAGATGTGGCATCGGAGGCACCGTAGATCTGACCTCTCGTGATGCCGCCACCGGCGAGGAGCATGGAGTACACGCGTGCCCAGTGGTCGCGGCCGTTGCTCATGTTTACTTTTGGCGTGCGGCCGAACTCGGTGGTGACCATGACGAGGGTGCTGTCGAGCATGCCACGCTGATCGAGATCGGTGATGAGGCCGCTGATGGCGTGATCGAGGGCGGGCATAAATTCGGTGCAGGTGCTCTTGATGTCCACGTGCGAGTCCCAGGAGCCGTAGTTCACACTGACGAAACGCACACCGGACTCGACAAGGCGGCGAGCGAGGAGGAGGCGCTCGCCCACGGCGGCAGGGGCTTTTTGTTTGAGCTCGTAGTTGCGGCCGTAGAGATCGCGCATGGCGTCGTTTTCGTCGGCGAGGGAGAAGGCTTTCCGTGCGGCATCGGAGGTGAGCAGCGAGTAGGCGCTTTTGTAGAAATCATCCATCGTGTTCAGCTTGTCGATGTCGGCATCCAGTTTGCGGAGCTGGCCTTCGACGATGTCGCGTGCGGCCTTGCGGCGTTCGAACTGCTGCATGGAGACGCCATCTGGGATGCTGAAGTCGCGCACCTTAAACTCGCCCTTCGCGCCGGGGTCGGCATTGAGTTGGAAGGGGCCGTACTTGCTGCTGAGGAAGCCGGTGCCGCCTTCAAAGCCGCGCATGGCGGGGATGGCCACGTAGGGGGGCATGCCTTGGCGAATGCCCATGAGATGGGAAACGACGCTGCCCATCTGCGGGTAGTCGATGACCGTGGTGGGCGTGTAGCCGGTGTAGAGGTGGTAGGTCGCCTGCTGGTGATCGGGGATCTTGCCGGTGACGGAGCGCACGATGGTGAGCTTGTCGGCGATCTTGGCGAGGCGGCTGAAGTTCTCGCTGAAGACCTCCCCGGTGTTGGTTTTGGCGACGCCGAAGCCGCCGCGATATTCCGTGGGCGCTTCGGGCTTTGGGTCCCAGGATTCCTGCTGGGCCATGCCGCCAGGGAGGTGGAGATGGATGATGCTTTTGGCTTTGCCTTCTTTGAAGAAGCCGGGCTCCACGGTGGCGCGCGCTTCGTGTTTTAGAATGTCCGCCATGCTGAGGCCGAGGGCGCTGCAGAAGCCGATGCGCATGGCCTCGCGGCGGTGCAGGTTCATGCGGTGGAAGCCGGAGCAGCCGGAGGGGGCGGGAATTTTCATGGGCTGGCGAAAGGATTGCGGGGAAAGTGGATGTGAATTTACTGGGTGAAAACGGGTTTCCTTGCGCTACCCCGAGAACTCGGGGGGAGGTTTCTGGCGTGGCGAGTGGCGCTGCTTAGCTCTATGCGCAGATTCTTCCGGGCTAGTTTCTCAACGGGTGGTTATAGCGATTCGCAAAACTCATTTCCGACATGGCGGGTATGAGGAGATCATACCACGATCCATTGAAACCAGGTCTGTTTCTCTTCGCCCCAACCAGCCCCGCTTCGCACCAGC
>NZ_JAQSEA010000269.1:9203-14116 GCF_029946185.1 Prosthecobacter sp. | reverse complement strand
GGTGAAGAGGTGCAAGATCGAGAGGCCACGGCCACCATGCGAATCTGCACCCGCGACGGGAGACGTGAGGTTCATCTCCTGCTTGAACCAAGCCAGCGCGACTTCGCGTGGGGCGCGTCCTTCGGCGAGCGCACGGCGTGCAGAGATGCTGCTCTCAAGCTGTGCGATACCTTCGCGCAAACGAATCGTCGCGTCGTGCATCGCGGCGTAGTCGTTGGACTGCGCGGCAGCGTTGAGGGTGTCGAGCGCCTGTCCCATCAACGCGGTGCCGGTGCGCATCCGCTCGTTGGCTTGCTGCTCCACCGCCTGCCGTTTTTCCGGCGTGAGTTCCGGCAGGGCCATGAGTGTGGGATACAGCTCCTTGGGCGGCGTCTTGCCCATCATACCCTTCATCATGTCGCCCATGCCTTCCATCATGCCGCCTGCTCCTGCGGGTGATCCCATGCCCGCCATGCCCGGCGCACCGCTGGCCGGAGCCGCACCGGGATGATGGCTCGCGTGTTCCTCGGGCGTTTGCGCCTGCGCTCCACTGATGATGAGCAAGACGCACACACTTGCTGCGAAGCGCAACGCACGCAGCGTGTGTCCGATGGAAATGCGGGCGAGTGCTAGCATTTTACCCGACCTCCAACATACGGTTCATGGTGCCAAACCCGTTCGCGGCGCATTTCTCACAGCCGTGGCTTTCGCGATTTTCGTGTTCGCAGCCTGGATCGCAGCACCACCGGCCATCGACGATGAACTTGAATTGGTAATGGCCGGGTGGGATCTGTAGAACAGTTGTCCAATTTCCGTCGGTTTCCCGGCGCAATGGGATTCCATCGGCCCGCCAGCCATTGAAGCTGCCAGCCACGAACACAGCCTGCGCCTCGGGGGCGTGGCAGGAGAATCCGACGGGTGTTAGGTCGGGAGTTTTCATTTTCGGTTTGGATTCAGGTTTGATCATTGGTTTCGGGTTATTAGTTTCGGATTATTGGTGGCCCATCATACCGCCGCCTCCCTGATGATTTTGATCAACGTGTCCTCCACTTCCTGTGCGATTTGCTCCAGTTGCGGCACAGCGAACATCGCCAGCAGCTTGGTTGGTTTCAACGTGGCGAGCATGGTTTGCCCGCCCTCTTCATAAATGGAGATTCGGCAGGGCAGCGCGGTGGACACGCTCATGGCTTGTTCGAGAACCTTCTTGGCCTGTTGCGGCTGGCAGACCTCGAAGATCAGACATTCGTGATCAAATTCCACGCCCTTCTTCCACAAGGTCTCTTTGAGGTTATGAACCTGCATGACGCCAAAGTGATTGGCCTGAACGGCAGCCTCCAACGCCGTCGCCGTCTCAGTCACGGTCTTTTCAGTGGGTAGTTGGAATAGCATAATTTTCTTCGTGGTTGGATGTTTGCGTATCAGTTCACGGGAATTCAGGTTTTTGGAAATTTCGCTGTTATTTGTGTCCCATGTCGCCGTCAAGGCGGTGCCCCATCATGCCACGGGACACCAGCCCGCCCAGTCCAGCTGGATCGTTGTGGTTATTTCTTTTTCCCGTGATCCATGTCTTTCATGGCACCCGAGCCTGGCTTGGAGGCGCAGATAAACATGGCGTCGTCACCGCAATGCGAGCAGACATGCTTTACCTCCTGGTTCTTTCCTTCGCCTTTGCCAGTGCCGACGATGGTGACGGTGCCTTTGCAGGAGGGGCAGGTGTGTTTCTCTCCGACCGTCATCATTTTGACGTGCTCGGTGCCGGCGGTCACCGGCATGACCATGACGTTCTTGCACATGCTGCAAGCCATCGAGATGGAATCGCCAGGCTTCAACGCCTCCGCCTCCGCCTGGGTCTTGATCTGATTCATATTCATGGGGTGCGACATCCCCTTCATCTCGGTGCCTTTTTTGACTTCGGGCTCCGCCGCCTGGGAAGCGATGGGCAGCCAGACTGCGAGACCCAGAGCGAGTGCGAGTCCCGTGCTGAGGATAATTTTACTGGGGAGGTTGTGTTTCGTTTTCATATCGGCGTTTTTGTTTGGTTTGCTGTTCTGGCGAACGATGTGTTCGTTTGCAGATTGGTTAAATGGTTGGTCCGTTCACATGCCTTTCATCGGAGCCATCGCGGCTGCCGGGGCGGCCATTGTCGCGGCGGGCGCGGGTGCTGCGAAGCCGGTGAGGATTTTGCGCTGCTCGTCGGTGAGGAGCTTGCTGGCCTCGCCTACAGCGCGGATGAAGGCCAAGCGCTCATCGCCATGCGTCTTTTCGATCTCGCCAATCTTCGCTTCGATGGTGGCGGCGTCGGGCTGATCGGCAGCGGTCAGTGTCCACAGCTCTTGCTCGGCTTGTGCAGCCTTGCGGTCGGCGGTGCTTTTGGCAAGACGTGCCTGTTCCTTGGCTTTGTTCAGCGCTGCCGTTTGCTCGGTGGTGAGCGCAATGTGCGTCTTGTGGTCGAGGAAGAAGCCCGTCGCACCAAGGTGATAGAGGTGCGATGCGCCGGGAAAGCCGGGCAACGCGGATGCCGACATGCCAGCCGGAGCGCCGCCCATCGGACCCATGCCCATCATGCCAGCCATCTCCATCTTATCCATCGCCATCATGCCCATGCCACCACCGCTCATGCCTGCTGCGGGTGCTGCGGCTGGCATCGCGCCACCGCCCATGCCGCCCATTTCCATTTTCATCATGTCCATTCCCATGCCACCACCGGCCATGGGGGCGGGTGCCATCGCGGCTCCACCTGCGGGCATCGCGCCTCCGCCCATCGGCATCATTTTGTCCATCATGCCCATCATCTTATCCATCATGCCCATCATGCCGCCGCCCATCCCGGCCATGGCGGGAGCGGGTGCTGTGCCTGCGCCCATGCCAGGACTAGCCATGCCTGCCATTGGGCCTGCCGGTGGCATCGCCATGCCTGCCATCGGACCTGCGGCTGGGGCTGCGCCTGCGGCGGGCATTCCCGTCATGGCTGCACCGGCTGGAGCAGCGGGCATTGGTGGCGCACCTTTCGCAAGTGCGGCTTCGAGCTGTGCAACTTTTGTCTGCAACTGAGAGATCGTGGGATCACCTTTCGGCGCATCGGGCGGCATGGTGCCTGCCGCGACGTGAGCCGCATGACTTGAGGGGTCCAGCGTTGGCTTGGCAGGCGGTGCCGCATGGAGGTTGGCGGCAAGCACGCTGCTGGCGAGGATCACGGGCAGCGCTGTTTTGAATGAGAAGAGGTTCATGTTGGATTTGAAGCGATTGAGTTTGGTTACGGAGGTGGGCAGGGAGGGAATCAGGGTGCTCACCGGCACCCTATTGATCCCCTCCGAGCCTTGCTCCACATCATTTGGGAATGGTTGTGCGCACGTTGCGGTTCCCCCCAAATTTGATGCGAAGATTTTACTTCTTGGGGGCTTCCTTCTTTTTGTCGCAGCAAGGCGCGCACTTATCGTGGCCGCACTTGGGGCAGCAGTCGCCGCCTTGTTTGCAGCAAGCGCCGCAGTCTTTGGTGGCCTTCATTGGCTAGTGTGTGTCCTGTGCGAGCACGGGAAAGGCCGCGAAGGCCATGGCGAGGAGTGTGAGCTGCAGTGTTTTCATGGTGGTGTGTTTCATTGGGTTTGCTTGTTTGTTTTGTTGGGGTTCAATCAGATGCGGATGTTAGTCACAGCAGCAGCCCGCCTTCTTGTCAGGCTGTGCGTCGGTGGGTGCGGCGAGGAATTTTTCGCGGCAGTGCTCGCTGCAAAAGTAGAAGGTCTTGCCATCGCGTTCCGCATGGATGGCGGTGGCTTCGTCCACGGTCATGCCGCAGATGGGGTCTTTGGTAACAGGTTTGGATGTTGTCATGGAGTAGCGAAAGTGTTAAAAAGAAAAGCCGCCCGAAAAGAGTCTTCGGACGGCTCTGAGGTTCTGAGCACCCGACAGGATCGGGTGAGAGTGAGACTAGGACTTGTGCTCTTCGCAGTGGGTCAGCTCGCCACCGCACTTTTTGCACTCATGGTGCAGTTTGCCGGTCTTGAAGAAGGTGACGATGGCGTTCTCGCAGTCAGCACATTCCATTTTCTTCACATCGCGGTAGGTGGTGATTTGTCCTTTGCCACCTGGACTGGTGACGGGCACCTTGACCCATACTGTTTTGCATTTGTCGCAGGTTACTGCACCCTCTTTGGGGGTGTCGGCGGCTGAGGCGTTGAATGCCACCATCGCAAAAGCGAGGACAGCAAGGGATCGAAGTGTATTTTTCATGAATTTTCTGTTTGTTTGTTATTTGCTCGGTTGCAGTGCTTCCACAGATCGAACCAGCGTCACACCATGGTGGTCCTATCGACTTTCTACTATGGGGTGAACACCCACCTTCCTGAGATTTGATTTCGTTCCAAAGAAAATCATCACAAGGATGTTGATCGGAGCCTCAGCGCATTCGTGATGACGGAAACAGAACTCAGGCTCATCGCCACACCCGCGACGATTGGGCTGAGCAGCAAGCCGAAGAAGGGGTAAAGCACGCCTGCGGCTATCGGAATGCCAAGGGCATTGTAGAGGAAGGCGAAGACGAGGTTCTGGCGAATGTTGCGCATGGTGGCACGGCTCAGATGGATGGCTTTGGCGATGGCTCGCAGGTCACCTTTAACCAGAGTGACGCCTGCGCTCTGCATAGCGACATCGGTGCCGGTGCCCATGGCGATGCCGACATCGGCAGCGGCAAGTGCGGGGGCGTCATTGATGCCGTCACCGGCCATCGCGACAACTTCACCAGCTTCGTGCAGGCGTCGCACTTCGGCGATCTTGTCGGCGGGCGTGACCTCCGCTTTGAAGTTATCGAGGCCGAGCTTATTCGCAACGGCACGGGCGGTGCGGGTATGATCGCCAGTGAGCATGATGACTTTCACACCAAGGTCATGCAGGCTGTGCAAGGCTTCCTCGGTCGTGGTTTTGATGGGGTCAGAGACAGT
>NZ_JAQSEA010000269.1:0-9193 GCF_029946185.1 Prosthecobacter sp. | reverse complement strand
CGACCATCAATAGCCATGTAGAGGGCGGTCTCGCCGAGTTCCTGACGCTGGACAGCCTGTGATTCCAAAGCTTCAAGATCGCTCACGCCATGTTCCCGAAGGAAGGCTGCTTTGCCGATGAGCACGACACGTCCGCCGATGCGGCCTGATACACCACCGCCTGTGTGGGAGGCGAAGTCTTCGACAGGAAGTAATGGCAGGCTGGCTTCCTTTGCACCTTTCACCACGGCTGAGGCGAGCGGGTGCTCGCTGGACTGTTCAAGGGAGGCTGCGAGCTGGAGCAGGGTGTCTGGTGCTTCATCACCCGCAGGTATGGCCTGGGAAAAATGCGGCCGGCCTTCCGTGAGTGTGCCGGTCTTGTCCACCAGCAGTGTCGTGACTTTTTCCAGCCGCTCCAGTGCTGCGGCATCCTTTACCAGCACGCCTTCACGGGCACCACGCCCAACACCGACCATGATGGACATGGGCGTCGCCAAACCAAGCGCACAGGGACAGGCGATGATGAGCACGGCCACCGCATTGACGATGGCAAAGGCAAGACGTGGCTCGGGTCCGAACCACCACCAGATCCCAAAGGTGAGCACAGCGATCACCAGCACGGCTGGCACAAACAACGAAGCAAATTTGTCCGCGAGTCCCTGGATCGGTGCGCGGCTGCGCTGTGCCTGTGCCACCATGTCCACGATCTGCGAGAGCAATGTTTCGCTGCCGACGCGCTCGGCCTTCATCACAAAGCTGCCCGTGGTATTCAGCGTGCCACCGGAGACTTTGTTGCTGATGATTTTCTCAACAGGCAAAGGTTCGCCTGTGAGCATGGACTCATCCACGGAGGAAGCGCCTTCGGTGACGATGCCATCCACGGGGATTTTGTCGCCAGGGCGGACACGCAAGAGGTCGCCGACCTTGACTGCTTCCAGCGGGATGTCTTCGTCACCGCTGTTTGTGATGCGGCGTGCTGTGGGTGGTGCGAGATCGAGCAAGGCACGGATCGCACTGCCTGTGCGGCTGCGGGCACGGGCTTCCAACCATTGGCCTACGATGACGAGCACGATGATGACGGCTGCCGCCTCGAAATAGAGCGCCACCTTGCCTCCCATCTGCATGGAGACTGGGAACAAGGATGGAAAAAGAATTGCCACCAAACTGTAGGCATAGGCGGCACCGACACCGATGCTGATGAGTGTCCACATGTTCCAATGGCCGGAGCGCAGTGAGTTCCAACCACGGCGGAAAAACGGCGCACCTGCCCAAAGTATCACCGGTGTGCTAAGCACGGCCTGCACCCAGCGTGAAAAATCGCCATTGATCCAATGCGAATGTCCCAAGCCAGGTAGAAGATGCGCCATCGCCAGGATGAAGACGGGCAGCGTCAGCAGGCTGGAGATCCAAAGTCGGCGGCGCAAATCTTGTTCCTCACCGCCTTCATCGTCATCATCGCGAGCGGCCAGCATCGGCTCCAGCGCCATGCCGCATTTTGGGCAGTCGCCCGGTTGATCCTGCACCACCTCGGGGTGCATGGGGCAGGTGTAGCGCGTCTTTGTCTCGGCTTTCCAAGCGGGATTGCGCTCCAGGGACATACCGCACTTGGGACAGTCACCGGGTTGGTCGGACTCGACTCCGGGACACATCGGACAAAAGTATTTGGCACCTGACGAAGGCCGCACTTCGCTGTGATGTTCAGCATGGCCTGTTTGGCAGCAGTCTTTCTGTGTGGTCGCTTCTGGCTTGGGGTGATCGTAGCATTTTTTCATGGCATGTCCTTGTGATTTTTGTGAGCGTTAGACTGGCGGATCTATGAGGCGCAACCCCACTTTCTATGAAGGCACTGGCGTTGGTGTCAGTGCAGAATCACAAAGCTGCCATCGGGTCGGGAGTAAGCCGCAGTATAGCTCCACACGGGCAGCTTGTCACCATCGCCGGATTCAGTGACGCGGCCCTGGGCATCCAGCAGTTCCCAATGCAAACCGCCAGCCTTGTTCCAGCCGGAACCCGTGACGCTGGTGATGAGGGTTTGTCCTTTCGAGTTCTGGGCGAGGGACGGATGCTTTGCATTCTTCGGCCCGATCTTTTTAATTGAAGCAGTATCGCCCAAGATACCGGTGACGATCTGACCGTCATTTTCCCAGGCGGCACGCAGATTTGCCGAGCTGGGCGTGAGGCTCGCACTGCTCATGGGGCACATGGCAACACGCCATTCATCGAGCTTTGTCAGCGTGGAGCGTCCGGCTTTCTGAGTGATGAGAGTCATGCCACGCTCGGTCGGGGTGGTAGCGGCGCGGTAAAGCACGCTCAGCGTGTCGTCTGCGGCCAGATGTGCCCGCAGCGAGCAGCAGGCACACACACCCGACTGCGTGGGGTTCAGCGGCACAGGGGCCGAAAAGGTGCCGCCGTCATCGGCGGAGTAACGTGCCCAGACAAGGCGTGCGCTCTCACCCGTCTCTCCCGCAGGGGCGGCGTGCCAGACGATGGCGACATGGCCTTTCTCATTCGCCGCGATGGATGCGCCGCCATCGAGTGCGGTGGTATTGCCCATCAGATTTTGTTGTGTGGTAAATTCCTTTGCGCCTGGCAGCAGCTTGGCATGGAGCAGCGGTGCCTGGGTCATCTTGCCGGATTTGTCACTCGTGCTGCCGTTCCAGATGACCTGCACGCTGCCATCCTTTCCCAGCGCGATCTGTGCTCCGCGAATGGTGCCGGCGGCAATGGCAGAACGCCGCTCGCTATTCACCGTGATGGGTGCAGACCATGCGCCGCCGTCCACGCGGCGGGTGCTGTGACGGATGTCGCAGCCTTTGGGATCACCTTTGAGATAAACCAGATGCACCACGCCTGCTGATGTCATGGCGACCTGCGGCTGAATGCCCGGCTCCGGGAGTGATTCGATCTGCACTTGTGCGTGCGTTGAGGCTGCGAGGAGCAACCAATAGGAAAGGATGGATTTCATGGCTGATGTAGGCTGTTGCGGGCGCTTTCATGGGCTAAACGACAAAAAGACTGGCCGGGGTTGGGACCGACCAGTCTCCATAGGCAGCGAACAACTAATGCTGATCGCAGCTCGAACAGTGCGCTTTCTTGGCCTGCTGGCCTTTGGCTGCACAACTGCTGAGAGTGAAGGCGGTCAGGCCGACCGCAAGAATGGCGAGAAGTGTTTTCTTCATGTGACGAGAGTGTCAATTTGCTGAATGTGAAGCGGGATTTACTTCTTCTCTGCGGCTTTCACCTTGGCGACGAACTTGGCAGGTTCTTTGTTGAAGTCCTTCGTGCAGGACTTGCAGCAAAGATACACATCCGTGCCTTCATGGGTGACCTTGACTGCCTTGCCCATGGTGCCGAGGTCTTCGTCGGAGACGACGCACTTTTTCAGGGGGTAGGTAGCAGGAACGCCGTGATCGTGTTTTTCATCGGCTTTGACGAGGCCAGCTCCAAAAAGGAGACTGGAGAGAAGGGCGAGGGTAAGTTTCATAATTGGGTCTGTTGGTCGTTGATTTTGGGTTTGTGAGCGCCTGATAAATGGCAGGCAACCAGTGCAACTCCGCAAAGCTTCCAACCCCTCAAGAAAAAAACACCACCTGTATTTGGGCGCAGGTGGCGTCGATTCATGGCTGGTGGCTACTTTAGTGCTGCTTGCAGTGACGCAGGGTTCCACCGCAGGATTCGCAAACTTGCTTGGTGAGGCTGCCGGTCTTCATCATTGCGATGACCTGGTTCTGACAATCCTGGCAGGACATGCGGAACGACAGGCAAGATCAGAACAAGCGTTCCGCCATAATCACATGCGCCCTGCATCAAGCATCTCGCGGAGCATTTGACGCGCCCGATAGACTCGCACTTCAACGGCCTTGGCAGAGCAACGCTGCACGGTGGCGATCTCCGCGTGGCTCATCTGCTCCACAGTGAAAAGTAGCAGCGCCTCACGCATTTCTGCGGGCAGCCGTGCGATAGCCTGGTTCACGAAATGGGCTTTCTCCGCGAGTTCGGCGGCGGCATCGGGAGCGGGGGATGGATCGACAGGATCATGCACCAGCACGCCGCATTCATTTTCCATCGGCACTGTCGGATGACGGCTTTTCCATCGCGCATGGCTTCGTGCCAGATTAGCGACGATGTGAAAGAGGTAGGTCGAGAAAGCGGCGGATGGCTTGTAGCTCTTCCGGCTGGTGTAGAGCCGCACAAAGGTCTCCTGGGCAAGATCGGTGGCCGTGGCGTGATCTCCGACCATGCGGAGCAAAAACGCGCAGACACGCTCCCTCCAGCGCAGCATGATTTCGTTCAGGGCCAGATCCTCTCCAGCGGAAAGCCTGTGCATGAGCTGCAGATCATCCTCGTCGGAAAAACTCATGGTTTCGCAATATGTGAGTGGCCGTGTCTGACGGGTTCCGCCGCTACGCCGATGGCCTGGGGAAGCATGGCATCAAGGTATTGGCGGGCCTGCGCCGTGGACATGACAGCGGCGGTTTGTTGCAGGTGTTTTAGCAGCGCACGCTGGCACTCGACATTCAGCGCAGCCTGCTCTTGCAGGGCTGCATCGAGTTCTGGGGACGAAAGATTGCCCACGGCGGCGAGCTGGCCGAGCTTTCTGCGCGAGGTCATCACCTTCATGCACAGCGCCTCACAGGTCGGACGGTAGGCCAGATGCAGTTCCTTGACCCTGGCAAACTGGGCATCATCCAGCTTCAGCTCGTCGTGCAACCAAACCAGTTCCGGCAGCATTGTGTCTCCATCATGCACGGAGGCGCTCAGGCTCGTGCCGCACTGGCATTGATTGCGGGTAATGAAAAAAGCCCCGGCGGAAGCCGTCAAAGCCAGAAGTAGGATGAAAAGGCCACGTTTCATTCTTGTTCAGCCAGATGGCCGGGGTGCAGGGGATTAATGGAGGCAAAATACGCCGTGCGCTGTGCGGATGCGCTGCTCTCACTTACGGTGAGGCCACCAAGTCCAGCGCCCGCCGCCAGCATCACGGTGACTACGGCAATAGCAGGAACGGGTTTGGCAACCCAGAGGAACAACGCATCCGCAAATTCGCGCCACTTGGCACCCAAGGAGTCCTGACCGGCGATTGAAATGCGCTCCCACACTTCACGGTTAAAGGCGGCAGGCAGGTCTGGCTTTGGGTGAGTTCGGCGGATCAGAGAGTCGATTTCGTCGTCATTCATGGCGGGGGGAAATGTGGCGGGTGATAAGCTGAGCACAACCCGCCAGATCATCCGATGCCGGGCGGGTAAGCTGGTTTGCTGGCCCATTAGTTGGCGCACTGCTTGCGTTCGGCAGCATTGCAGTTCTTGCCAGCGTGGGGTGCGCCGCAGCCAGTGTTGCACACGATGCTCTTGTTGGCCTGGAGGCCACGGCCACTAGGAGCTGTGCTGTAGCTCGTCTTGGTTTCGCAGCAGGACTTGAAGGCAGGCTTCGCGGGAGCGCTGGCTTTCGGTGGTGTGACGGGAAAATAGTTCCAGTCACGTCCCGCGATTGCGCTGGTGGAACTGAAGCCGACGAGCAAAGCCGCAGCAAGGAAGGTGAGTTTCGTTTTCATGGTTGGATTTGTTTTGGTTGGACACCCATGCGGGCGTTCATGCTATTCAACTCCGGTCCGTCGCCAACCCCTCCATTTTCTGAAAATCATTGCTCCCGCTGAATACCCCCTGTTTTCCGTGCGCCGTTGCAGAAGTGCAACAGTTTGAGATTACGTAATTGGGTTTGTCAGCAATTCGTAAGGTGGTATTGATAATGTATTTTATCATTACTATAATGACTCAAGGGTGAGGAGTGTGGAATGGTTAATGGTTCTTCAGGTTTGGTCGTTGAAACGAAAAATCGTTTACTGACGGCATCAGAGTTTCAGACTTTGGCTAATGTGCCTCCAGAAGTTGAGTGGTTCGCAAACATCGAAAACGCGAACACTCGACGAGCCTACAAGAGCGATGTGCATGACTTCACGACGTTTGCTGGAATACGCCAAGCAGAAGAATTCCGCCTCGTAAAGCGCTCTCACTTGATCGCATGGCGCAAGCAGCTTGAAACGCGAACGCTGGAAGCTGCGACAGTGCGCCGCAAACTGTCGGCGGTTGCATCGCTGTTCGATTATCTATGCGAGTGCAACGCTGTTCCATTCAATCCTGCCGATGGCGTGAAGCGCCCCAATCAAGGATCGAATGAAGGCAAGTCTCCAGCTCTTGGTGATGCAGAGGCGAAGGCAATTTTGGAAGCGCCCGATGCTGATACGCTCAAAGGGCTGCGTGATCGTGCCATTCTCTCAGTTCTCCTTTTCCATGGTCTGCGTCGTGCTGAGGTCTGCTCGCTATCGGTCGGAGATGTGCAATCACGCCGGGGCGTGATGCACTTCCGTGTTCTGGGCAAAGGTGGGAAAATCAGGTTCGTGCCTGTGCATCCACACAGTTCGCAGCGCATTAGTGAGTATCTGGAACGCTCGGAGCATGGCGACAAAAACGACAACGCTCTCTTTCGCCCGGTCAAGAATTCACTGGGAACGCTTGAAAAAGCACTCACCGGACACGGCATCTACAAAGACGTGGTGAGGAAGTATGCCCGTGCGCTTGGCCTCGATCCAAGTGCGGTGTGTGTGCATGGCTTGCGGGCAACTGCGGCGACCAACGCGCTCGACCACGAAGCGGACATTGCAAAGGTGCAGGAATGGCTTGGGCACGCAAGCATTTCGACAACACGGCTCTACGACAGGCGCAAAACCAAACCGGAAGACTCGCCCACATTCAAAGTGAGCTATTAGCTCCAGCGACGGCGAAGCCACGAGTGACGACGACTTCGGCGCGACTTTCGTTTCTTCGTTTTCTCAGCAATCAATGACTCGATATAAGCGACCACTTCCGGCTCTCGAAATCGCTTGGAGTCCTTCCAAACCTTGTTTGGAATGGGCAAACTGAAAAACTCTCGCAAGTCCTCGTCCTGACCTGCCGGTTGCTCATGAACCCTGCCTTTGATCGCAGCCATAACAGCGGTTAGATGCAAAATGATGAGGTTCACAAAGATGCGTTCTTCAAGCGTAACGGGCTTGATGTCGAGCTTGGCGTCTGCGCTCAAAACCCTCAGCAGGCCTGGCCTCTCGATCACCTGCTGCCAGATGGAGCGGTGATGCTCGGTGATGTTGAGCAGATTTGAAATCCGCCTGATTCTGGTGTCCAAGAGGAATGAGCGTCCGGTGAAGAACAACCCGGCAACGATACCTGTGGTCTGCAACAAGTTGAACCAGTTGGACCCGAACCACTCCACAAAAATCCCCACACCCTGCCTTGTAACAGAATGTGGGGACGTAGGCAAGAGGGGTGCGATCTCATGCAAGGCGAGCGATGTCGCCTTTGGCGCGAAGCAGAATTTCGCGTGGAATGCGGATGACCCGCTCCTCCGCTGCGCAGCCTGCGGATGAAGGGAGCGCGGGGATGGCTGCTGCGGTGATGTCCTGGCCGATGATGGCGAAATCGCCACTGTCGAGTTCCAGGATGTCAGGGCAGCCTGATGAACTCGACGATTTTCTCCCGCCTTTGTGAGGATCGGGACCGATGCGACGCATAACGATGATATTCATGATGGTGGATGTTGTTCTGAAATCGGAACTTATGTTCCGAATACCGAACATTGTTCTGAAATCAGAACTGACGCAAACGGAATCTGATCTATTTCCTGAGGGTGTAATGTCCCGCACTGCCAAGAACCTCATCGGTCCACAACTCGCCAAGCACCGCACGCACTTGGCGATGTCGCAGTCAGAATTTGCGGGTCTGTGTCAACGGAGTGGCTGGGATGTTTCGAGGGAAACCTTGGCAAAGATCGAGTCAGGCATTCGATGCGTGACTGACCTTGAGTTGGTCGAGATTTCGAGCGCACTAAAACTCCCTGTCCCCGTGCTTTTCCCGCCGGGAGAACAGCATCGTTTTGGCCGGAAAGTGAATCAATGAATGCCTTCTTCTGAAAATGACGGACAAAGTCACATATACCCCGGCGGAGTTTGCTGCCCTATTCGGCAAGGAGAGAACTTGGGCATACCGCCAGCTTTATGCAGGTAAGGTGAAGGCCATTACCAAGCTGGGCCAAATCCAAATCCCCCAATCGGAAGTGGATAAACTGCTAAACGGCGCGGAGCGCTACCTTGGCTCGGCATCGCATGTAAAACGCACTGCCAAGCGCAAGGCTAAAAAGAAAGCGCCGGTATCAAAAGGCGCGGCCAAGTGGATGAGCGCCGTTAAACACCAAAGGAAACACGGCTCGCCGCCAAAAGAGAATGCTCGTTCCGCAGGTGCCCGTAAACCTTCATCGCCAGAACGCCTCCGTCTCGGTGACCAAGCCAGCGCGAAACAGTCGGTATATCAACGCCTGACTCGATGCAAATCGTCGCGAAAAGATGACGCAAGTCGTGGTGAGTGATGGGAGCCATTTCGATGCTTTCAGCCGCCCGCTTCATGGCTGCATAGGCTGATTTGATATGCATCACCGGCTCTTTGAGAGAGGCTGGTTCATTTTCCGAGCGCAGGCGCTCCAGCAATTTTTTTGCTGCCGGAATCATGGGGATACGACGGAAAGAGCCGTTTTTAGTGCCATCTTCGGGAGTGCCGATGACAAGGATTTCGCCCTTCTCGAAATCGCAGTGCTGCCAGAGCACATAATTGGACTCACCCAGCCGCATCCCGGTATAGGCGAGAAGCTCCACCAGATCAGCGCAGTGATTTGATGAACGACCACCTGCATTGCGTAACGCCGCCACCCATTGGCTAAAGCGGGTTTGGTTGGGCAACTTGCCGGAAAGGTCTTTGCGACGCACCTTGGCCCGTTTGATGGCAAGCGCTGGGTTGGTGCGGCGCACGCCGCGCTTGACGGCAATCCTGAACATGGATTTGAGCACCAGCAGCGAGTTGTTGAAGCGCATGGGCGACATGGCTTTGACTGCTTTGCCTGCCCAGTCTTCGCATTGTTCAACAGTCACGCGGCGCAGCTCCGTGGTGAGCAAGGCGGGCCAGCTTTTCCTGAAAGCTGCAATGACGGTTTTCCAATAGCGTTTGGTGCCCTTCTTGGTGGACGGGTCGTTTTGCAGTTTGCTTTCATGCACGGTCAAGGCTTCTGCGCCGGTCATTTTTTCGGTGACGGCGGTATCCTGGCTGAGTTCATCGCGGTAAGCGTTGTCCTGCAAAAGTTCGGCGAGTTGCGGTTTGGCAACGCTCAAGACTTTGGTTTT
>NZ_JAQSEA010000268.1 GCF_029946185.1 Prosthecobacter sp. | reverse complement strand
AACACGCCCACGGTCCGCACCTCCCACGGCAGCCCATTGTAAATCACCCGTTCCCCCTCACGCACAGAGCCCAGGTTCAGCAGCAGCTTCACCTGCTCATACACCACCGGCAGCGTCTGCTTTCCCGTCCAGGCGATGCCGATGAGAAACAACACCGCCAGCCCCAGCAGCACCCAGTCACCCGCCAGATAAAACACCAGCAGCACCGCAAACACAGTCATCAGCAGACTCAGGCCATGATAACCCACCACCGCGACTCGCACACCGAAAGAGCGGTTCTTGCGCCTCAGCGCGGGAAGCCGGTTCAATCGCCGCCAGAGCAGCCGCATGCCACCGAAAATCAAAAGGCTGATCACGCAAGCCAGCAGCAGATTGCGCCCGCGCTGCCGGAAGAAGCCCTCCGCCACTCCCCGCAGACTGCCCAGTACCCCGCCACGCTTCGCTTCCAGCTCCTCCAGTTTGAACTCGGCCACGGCCAGCTCAGTGTCCGCGTCACTCTGCCGTTTCTTCCATTGAATCAGCAGTTCCTCGAAGAGCGGCTCAAGCGTCGGGTCAGCCTCCAGTTTCATCTGTTCCTCCAGCCTCCGCAGCGCCGTCTCCGCCAGCAGGTGCCGCTGCCTCAAAGCGGTCAGCTGCCGACGCAACCCCTCCACCTCCCGTGGAGACGCCGTAAGCTGCTTCAGCTCCTGAATGATGGGCAGCAGCAGTTCGCGCGTTTCCTCCTGCAGATTCAGCTCATTCCCTGCTGAGGTAATGATACGCTCCGGGGCCAATCCCGTGGCCACAAGTTCCAGATCCTTCAGCAAAGCCTCCCTTTTCGTGGCAAGTGCCACCACTTTCTCCTGCAACGCGGCCTGCTCATCCGCAGGCAGCTTCGTCTTCAGCAGCTCACGCGCCGCCTTCAGATCCTCATCCACCCGACGAAAGGACTCGGCCAGCGCCGTCAGAGCGACCTCAGACCGTCCGTTGCCTGAGGCCGGCACAGCCTCCGCCTGTGCCAAGGTATGAGCCGGAGCAAGGAATGTCAGGCAGAGGAAGGCCACTACCCACCTGCCTGTGATCATTTCTTTAAAAGTCATCCCCATCGTCGCAGTTCAGCTTATCTGGACAGACACCCCACCACAAATCATAAGACACCCTTTCAAACACAGGGTTAAGCCGCCCATTCATGTCACAGAAGTGAACGACAAAGCCCGTTTTACCAGTTACAGCATCCATCATCCACCCGTCTTTCAAACCCGCATCTGCCGAGCCTGACACATAAAAAAGCATGCCTGCCACTCCCATCGAAATCCTAGCGACCTCACTCTTTGCACTCGCCGTGCTGCACACCTTTGCGGTCAAGCGGTTCGCCCACTGGGCCAGGAGCTATCCCGAAGGCTCAATCAGGGAAAATATCCTGCATTTCTTCGCAGAAACAGAGGTTGTCTTTGGTCTCTGGGGCGCTGCTTTGTTCGCGGGAATCGTCGTACTGACACAATCCATTAATGACGCGGTGACCTACATCGACGGCCTGAATTTTACCGAGCCCAAGTTCGTCTTTGTCGTCATGGTCGTGGCTGCGACCCGTCCCGTCGTCCAACTGGCGGAAACCTGCATCTCAGGCCTCGCACGCCTGCTGCCGTTTCGAGCCAGCGTCTCCTATTATTTTGCCGCTCTTTCATTCGGCACCCTGCTGGGCTCACTCATCACCGAGCCTGCGGCGATGACCCTGATTGCGATCCTCCTGAAGCGTCGCTACTTTGACTGCGGCATCGGCACAGGTCTTGCATACGCCACACTCGGGCTGCTGTTTGTAAATATCTCCATTGGTGGCACGCTCACGCACTTTGCCGCGCCCCCAGTGCTCATGGTCGCGTCAAAGTGGCAGTGGGACTCTTGGTTCATGCTCACCCATTTTGGCTGGCGTGCGGTTGCCAGCTGCATCATCGCCACCGCCCTCATCACCTTTTTCTATCGGGCCGAACTGAGTCGCGTGGAGGTGGTTGAACAGCCCGAGCGCCCTCTCCCCGCATGGCTCACCCTCCTCCATGTCGGCTTCCTCGCTCTCGTCGTCTTGTTCGCTCATCACCCGGATGTGTTCTTTGGTGTTTTCATGCTCTTCCTCGGCTTGGTCATCGCCACACATGAATATCAGGACGAACTGCGCCTGCGTGAAGGCCTGCTCGTCGGCTACTTCCTCGCCGGCCTGGTCACACTCGGCTCACTCCAATCCTGGTGGCTCCAGCCGCTCATCGCCGGGCTCAATGGCTCCAGCATGTTTTTTGGTGCCACCGGCCTGACCGCCCTCACCGACAACGCCGCCCTGACCTATCTGGGTTCGTTGGTCGAAGGCATCTCTCCAGAACTCCAATACGCCCTCGTCGCCGGTGCCGTCACGGGCGGTGGCCTCACAGTCATCGCCAACGCACCCAATCCCGCCGGCATCGGCATCCTCCAAAGCTCCAAAGCATTCAATGACGAAGGTATCAGCCCGCTTCGACTCCTGCTCGGAGCCTTGCTGCCGACCAGCATCGCTGTAGTTTTCTTCTGGCTCATCTAAGCCCGCCCCCGTTCCCTCTCTGCACCATCGTAAGTCACCCACCCCCTGCTGGATTTGATGCCAGATGCCGCGCCTAAGCACGGCATCACGGCATCTTTTTCAGCGCACCACCCAATTTCGTGCACGTCATGACATGGCGTGGTTGATGCTGGCAACCGATGGAATCCTGATGCAGCAAAGAACGCAGGAACGGCATCTTTTTTGGCATGCGTTTGATGCCGTGGATGCCAGCAAAGAGGCGTGAAAATGCCGGGGAGGAGAGAGCCTTTCGCGTGGCCTGCAGCACCAGCCACCCGGCTCGCGGGGCAGCATCCATCATGGGGCCCCCGTACACATCACTGATATATATATACTTATATATGCATGGCTTTCAGTGAAAGCACATCATCCTGCCATTGTGCGCCGTAGACCAGAACGTCCCGGCGCGCGGACTTCAAGTCCGCAGCACTCCGCGAGCACCCATGACTCCGCACGTCTATTCAGCTTCTCAGCCTCCAGCGTGCCAGCCTGCTTGCCACACACCGCATGGAATTCCCAGCTCCCTCCCAGGCCTCGTAGCACTGAACTTCCCTGCCAAAGTGCCCGTCCAAGAAAAGATGCCTTGATGCCGCGCTTAGGTTTGGCATCTGGCATCTTTTTCCATTTCACCTGGCGAATCGTGGCAACCCAAGGCAGCAGATAGAATCGTTGCGCATCGCAGCGCATTTTTCGGTCGCTCAGCCGGTAAGAGACGGCATCTTTTGCGCATGAATTTGATGCCGGGGTTTCCTCGGTGCAGCCGCTTTGATCAGGCCCTGCCCCCCCTACCGCCGGATGTGCAGAAACAAATTCACCCCCTCAGGCTCCCACATCACCTCGATCGAATCCGCAGCCGCCCCGGCCTCCAGCGCGAGCTCGCGCAGCTGCTCCCGCGTGCGGTGCTGCAGCACCCAGTCGCCCAGCAGTTCCATGTAGTCGCGGCTGGGATTGTAGTCCGAGAAATTTCCCACCACGACTTCCCCGCCCCGTTTCGTCACGGCGATGAGAGCCTTGAGCAGAAAAACAAAAGTGCGGTCCGTCAGGTAGTCGAACAGCCCCGCTGACCACACGAGTTCGTAACCTTTCGCCGGCAGAAAGCGCAAAACATTGCGGTGGTAAAACTCCACCCGCTTGGCAAACGGCGCGCACAGCTTCTTCGCCCGCTCCACAGCGTGAATCTCCGCGTCCACGCAGTCGAAAAACACCTCGCGCTCCGGGTTGTCCAGCATCCACTCACGCACGTCCCGCGCCGGGCCGCTGGCCACGTTCAGCACATTCAGCGGTGCCTTGGTGTGCCCCGCAGAGTGCGAATTCAAAAGCTGATGAAAGTAAGCCTTGCGATTGCGCACCGCATTCGGAGCCGCCTGCGAGTGAAAGTAGAGGTCCCAGCGCCGCAGATGCGGCTCCTGGGCAATCTGCAGCGTGTAGATCGCTTCAATGATCTCAAAGTCGCCGCTGTAGCCGTATTTTTTGCCCAGTGCCCGGGCCTGCATCGTCCCCTCAAGATGTCGATTTGTAACGTCCTGAGCGTAAGCAAGCACGTCATCTCGGGCAATCACCTTCGCCCTCACCGCATCCCCCAGCAGCCGCAGTGTTCGGTTCATCTGCGCATAGTCACTCGGCATCGGTCCACCTTGGGCCATGAGCTCACGCAGCAGATCATCGCATTCAATCAATGGCGCGAAGTCGTTCTGATGAACTGAATAACGTTCCTGGAGGACAAGGGGCGGCATGCGCGGTGGTGGCAGATTGAAGCCCGGGTAAGGCGTAATTTATTGATGATAAGCATTTATTTATATTCTAGGAAATGAAAAAATACATCTATCTCCGTTACGGAAATTTCAGAAAACCCCGTTTTCCCCAACTCCTACGCCTGACTATTGGATCCTACGAATCTGCCCTCTCCTGCCGCCAGTACAGTAGCCATCTCGCTCTCGCGAGATGAGTCCAGCGCACCCGCCAAACCCACACACCTCAGCAGTCCGCACACACCCTCCCACTGCAAATGCTCAGCACCTCTCTGGAACAGACCAGGGTTCTTTCCAGACAGCACCCTCGGCACCAACCAAGCGCATCCGAGCATTCCTCCGCTTCCACAAAATCCCCGCGCCGGAATAAAAAACGCCCTCGTCCGTAAAAACCCTCCATCTCGCGGAGATAGAAACATGCCCACGCATGTCTCCCAACGAAAACGAACGCCACCACCGCTTCCTGCGCAGCTTCACCGCGCATGAGCCCGCCATCCGCGCCCACGTGCGGCGGCTGGTACCTGCACGCGCAGACGCGGATGACGTGATGCAGGAGATCAGCGTCGTACTCTGGGAAAAATTCGACTCCCTCCGCGAAGGCGCCGACTTCAAACCCTGGGCCTTCGGCGTCGCACGCTACGAAGTCCTCGCCTGGCTGCGCGACCGCGGCCGCGACCGCTTGGTATTGGATGAAGAAGTCATCACCAAGATCGCCGAAGAAACCACCGCCATCGAGCCCCTCTTAGAACGCCAGCGCGAAGCCCTGGAACTCTGCATGCAAAAGGTCCCCTCAGACCAGCGCGGACTCCTCATGCAGGCCTACCAGCCCGAGTCCCGCATCCAAGTCGTAGCACAAAGCAGCGGCCGCACCGTGCCCGGTTTCTACCAGTGGCTGCACCGCATGCGCAAGCTCCTGCTCGACTGCATCCGCCGCGCTCTGACTCAGGAGGTGGCATCATGAAAGCCGACCTCACAAATCTCATGTCCGTCTATCTCGACGGCTCCATCTCCGCACCCCAGATGCAGCAGCTCAACACCCTGCTGCTCGCCGATGGCGCAGCACGGCGTGAATTCGCCGAGCTTCTCAACGTGGACTCCGCACTCGCAGCACTCGCCGCAGACTGGGCACCCGCGCAAACTTCCGCAAAGCCCACCCGCTGGCTCACCCCCTCCCCACGCTGGATCGCCGCCGCAGCCGCCTGCATCTCCCTGCTGCTCGGCGCATGGTTTTGGCAGAACACCCACCAAGCCTACGCCACCGTCGGAAAAGCCGCAGGTGTCGTGGAACTCGCCGATGGCACTAAACTGCGCGGCGAATCCTACGCCATCAGCGCGGGCAGCATATCCCTAATCACCGCACGCGGCGCACGCATTGTCATCGAGGCCCCGGCCGAGTTCCGCTTTGAGTCCGCTCAGCGTCTCCACATGAAGCGCGGCCGTCTCGCCGCCGATGTACCACCTGCGGCAAAAGGCTTCACCGTCATCACCCCCACCGGAGATGCGGTCGATCTCGGCACACGCTTCGGTGTGGACGTCCCCTCCATCGGCGCAGCCGAGGTGCACGTGTTTCAGGGCGAAGTCATCACCAAAGCCTCCGGTGCCCACGCCAATCAAAACCTGCGCAGTGGCGATGCCGTATCGTTTGCTCAAGGCACCAGCACCACCCGCGAACTGCGCTCCTCCGCCTTCATCCAGCCCGATGAACTCCCCGGCCTCACTGCCGGACTCGCCGCCGGTCAGCGTGCACGCTCCGCAGCAGCACTCGCCGCTTTAAAGCAAGACCCCACTCTCATCGCATTGCTGGATTTCGAATCCGCCGAGGAAATGCCCGGCGTGTATCGCACCGTGCAGGGCCGCTGGCCCGGCTCCCACGCACCCGAATTTGTCAACGTGGGCGACCATTTGAAGCTCGACGTCGGCGGCGGCCGCGACTGGCCCCAGCTCACCCTCGCCGCATGGGTCCGCATCGACCGCCTCGGAGCGCCCTACCAGTCCCTGCTACATACTGACGGCTGGAGCCACAACAACCCCGGTCAGGTGCATTGGATGATCAATCGCGACACCACCATGCGCCTCGCCCTCATCGGCAACACGCTTGCTCCTGACGCCCATGAACGCGACGGCCATCCCGACTCCCTCACCTCAGTTCTCCCCGAACAAGGCCGCTGGGTACACCTGTCCACTGTCTATGATTCCTCACGCGGCACCGTCCGCTTTTATCTCAATGGCCGCTTCGACAAAGAAGTGCACCAGCAGATCGCCCACCCCGCACGCCTCGGCCCCGCCCAGATCGGCAACTGGAACCAGCAGGACCGCAAGCTCAGCGGTCGTGTGGATGAACTCCTCCTCCTCGGACGCGCCATGTCGGACGCTGAACTCCGCGCCCTGCACGCCGCAGGTAATCCCTACCGTTGATCCCCTCGCATGAAGTTGGCCGCTCTCATCCTCCTCACCTCCTCCGCACTCGCCGCGCCCATCGACTTCGTCCGCGACGTGCGCCCCATCCTCCAGCAGCACTGCTACAACTGCCACGGCGAGAAAAAACAAAAGTCCGGCCTCCGCCTCGACATCAAAGCCTCAGCCTTCCAAGGCGGCGACAAACACGCCCCCGACATCATCTCCGGCAAAGCGAAAGACAGCCCGCTCATTCAATTCCTCACCACCGCTGACGAAGACGAGCTCATGCCCCCCAAAGGCAAACTCTCCGCCGCCGACATCGCCACCCTCACCACCTGGATCAACGAAGGCGCCCCATGGCCCGACGGCATCGACCTCGCCAAACTCGAAGACCGCCTCGATCACTGGTCCTTCAAACCTCTGGCCAGGAGTGGGGACATCCTGTCCCCACCAAAAACCCAAGACGTTCGGTCATCCTCCCGCCTCGACTCCTTCATCGACGCCAAGCTCGCCGAAAAAAATCTCCACCGCTCCCCACCTGCCGATCCCATCTCGCTCATCCGCCGTATCACCTTCGACCTCACCGGCCTGCCCCCCACACCGGAAGAAACGGCGGCTTTTGAAAAGGAGTTCATCCAGGATCGAGCATCCAGCATCCAGCATCTAGTAGAGCGCCTTCTAAAAAGCGAACGCTACGGCGAACGCTGGGCCCAGCACTGGCTTGATGTCGTGCGCTACGCCGACACCCACGGCTTCGAAGTGAACACCGAGCGCCCGAACGCCTGGCCCTACCGCGACTACGTCATCCGCGCCTTCAACAACGACACACCCTACGATCGCTTCATCAAAGAACAGATCGTCGGCGATGCCATGGGCCAGGACGCCGCCACCGGCTTCCTCGTCACCGCCTCCGTACTTCTACCCGGCCAAATCGGCAAAGACGATGCCTCCAAGCGCCTCGCACGCCAGGATTCCATTGATGAAATGGTCATGAACATCGGCCAGACCTTCCTCGGCCTCAGCATCGGCTGCGCCCGCTGCCACGATCACAAGTTCGATCCCATCACCGCCAAAGATTACTACGCCATGCAAGCCTTCGTCGCCGGTGTCGAGTACGCCGACCGCGATCTCCACACACCCGCAGCCGAGGCCGCGCGAGCAGAAGAGAAGCAGCTCAAAGCACGCCTCGCCCAGATCGACAAAGAACTCTCAGCCTTCGTCCCCCTCGCCAACTCCGGCGCGGAACGCCCCATGATCAACGCCCGTGAAAACGCAGACCGCTTTGCCCCGGTAAAGACCCAGCGCCTGCGCTTCACCATCAAGACCACGACCAACCTCGAACCCTGCATCGACGAACTCGAAGTCTTCAACACGCGTGGTGAAAACGTCGCTCTCGCCACCACCGGCACCAAGCGCAAATCCTCCGGCGACATCGGCGTCGCCGAGCGACACGAACTCCGCTTCCTCACCGATGGCCGCTACGGCAATTCCCGCAGCTGGCTTTCCAACAAGCTCGGCCAGGGCTGGGTGGAACTCGAATTCCCGCAGGAGCAACAAGTCGAGCGCGTCGTCTGGAGCCGTGACCGCGACGGCAAATTCACCGACCGCCTCGCCACCGATTATCAAATCGAAATCAGCGATCCCGCAGGCCAGTGGCACACCGTCGCTGACGCCAGTGACCGCCAGAAGTTTGACCCCAAAAACAAGAAACTCGCGAAACCCACACTCAGCGGCCTCAGCACCGAAGAAGCCAAACGCGCCAAGCCATTGATCCAGGAAAAAGCCGCCACCGAATCCAAGATCGCTCAAGCCATCAACGCTCAAAAAGCCTTCGCCGGAACCTTCCGTACTCCCGACGACATCCACCTCCTCAATCGCGGCGATCCCGAGCAGCCCAAGGAACCCGTCACCCCCGCCGTCCTCAGCTCTCTCGGACATGTAACACTCCCCAAAGAATCCGCCGAGCAGGACCGCCGCCGCGCCCTTGCCGACTGGATCGCCAACGCCCAAAATCCGCTCACCGCCCGCGTCATGGTCAACCGCATCTGGCAGGGCCACTTCGGCACCGGCCTCGTGCAGACCCCCAGCGACTTCGGCCGCATGGGCATCAAGCCCACCCACCCCGAACTCCTCGACTACCTCGCCGCCGAATTCATCCGCAGCGGCTGGAGCGTGAAGCACATGCACCGCCTCATTCTCTTATCGGAGACCTACGGGCAGTCATCGCAGACTGAAGAAGACAATCAGACCATGAGACAATCAGCCCCGGAGAAAAGCGTTTCCTCTGAAGTCTCCCCCTCTCCCCATCTCATTGTCTCATTGTCTTCCGAATCCACCGCAGCAACCATCGACTCCGAAGTACACTACCTCTGGCGCTTCCCCTCCCGCCGCATCGAAGCCGAATCCATCCGCGACTCCATGCTCGCCGTCAGCGGCCGGCTCAATCTCAATATGTACGGTCGCGGCTACAATCTCTTCGATCAACGCGGCGGCCTCAGCGGCTTCGATCCCATCGAGACCTTCAACGACGAAAATCAGCGCCGCATGATCTACGCCCACAAAGTCCGCCGCGAGCCCGAAACCGTCTTCGGTGCCTTCGACTGCCCCGACGCCGGTCAAAGCACCGCCCGCCGCATCGAAAGCACCACCCCCATCCAGGCCCTCAACCTTTTCAACAGCCGCTTCACCCTCGAACAATCCGAAGCCCTCGCCACCCGCGTGCAGCAGGAAGCTGGCACCGACCCCGCCAAACAAATCCAGCGGGCGTATCAATTCGCGCTAAGCCGTGAGCCAACGAAGGAAGAGCTGAAGGAGATGGAGCCTATCGTCCTGCAAAGCGGCCTGGCAGCACTTTGCCGTGCGTTATTCAACTCGAATGAGTTTTTGTTTGTGCCGTGAAGCCTCACAAAGGACTAGCCCTTTGAGGCACCGGCCTTGGTCAACCGTACGATCAAGCTTACCAAGTCGCCCACGGTTTTCACCTTCACCGCGTCCTCGTCTGGAATATTCTTCAGCGTAAAATCCTCCTCAACAGCCATGATGAGCTCCACAAGGTCCAGCGAATCAGCGCCGAGATCTTCGATAAGTCGTGCAGTGGGAATCACCTGGGAAGAATTCACTCCAAGTTGCTCCACGATGATTGGAACCACCTTGCCCAGGATCCCGGCATGAAACTTGTCATACACTGGCGGATGAGTGGGGGCGGCCTCCTGCGTTACTGCGCTGGTTGCCACCGGCTGCAGCGTTGCTATCACTGAATTGACATCAGAAGCTCCACCCAGCATGGCTGCCACGCGCTGGATCAGATCAGCCTTGTCCACGTTTAAGCCAGGACACGTTTTATTTGTACCTGGCAGTTCTCGATGAAATCGAATCGCAGTGGCTGGCAGGCCCAGCTTGCGACAGAGGGTGGCAAGTGCGCTGACGGTGGTATCCCTCACCGCGGGCGACAGCGGCTCGCTGTCATAGGCCCCAACCATCTCCACCCCAATGGACTCTCTGTTCCATTGACTCGCATGTATGCCCGGCATGTTCAACGCGTTAAAAACCCAGATTTTGCTCTCATCCACAAACAGGTGTGGCCCACCGTTCCATCCAAATTCCTTCACGAACAAATTGAAGAACGATGACAACCCTCTTTCTGGATTTTTCATCCATGTCAGCAGAGACGTGTCAGTAGAATGCAGCACAATGAACGAAGGTTTCCAACTCGTGAACTGAATGCCTTCTGCATAAAGTGAAAACTCTGCGGGTGTGCTTCCACGCATCACAAACTTGCCGGCAATGTTGCGAATTTCTTTCTGATCTGGAGGAGGGTTTGGCGTCTTGTCGTAATTGGCCACAAAAGCCTCGATGCCGGATCTCAGTTGTTCCGGGCTGAGCCCGTACTGGGCGGCAACGCTCTTTAACGCCGCATCCGGGTCCCCATTATGGCTGAGAAGCGCTTTCTGAAGATCCGCGATTTTGGCATCTATGGCAGAAACCTGCCCAGACACCTCAATCACCTTGTCCTTGATCTGCGAAGTGTTTTGCGTGTCCGCCTTGACGGCCTCCACGGTCCTTTTAAGGCCGTCAGACCGCCGGAGCATGATCAACGTGCTCGTGGCAAGAAGCACCACAATCACAACCGCTGCAATAAAAGTAGTCCTGCGCTCCGCCTTGAACATGGCGGCCCAGGCATCATCGCGCTCTGGCAGTTTCAGCACGAGGTCGCGCAATTCTGCCAGGTTCGAGAACTCATACCACAGGTGATTGCTCCTGCGCAGGGCCGTGCAATGCTCACGCTGCAGGCGCTGTTTCTCCGCATCCTCCGGCGGCAGCGGCACATCAGGGTCCATCCGGTTCTGCGGAATGTCGTAAAAGGCATCTGTGGCCAGAAAGACGTACACCGGTTTCTTATTGGCAATAGCAGCGTAATACTCAAGCTGAGTGTAGGAGTGACGTGAAGAAGGAGCTGCGCCCACACCGTGTGTGTCTGCGGGCAGTGGCTCCATGCCATAAATGGCACCCGCCAGGTGGATCACCGCTTTGCATGTGGCAATGGTGTGCGCCTCCTTGGACGCTATCTCGCCCTGCCCGGTTGGAAAGTGCTGCTGCACCACCGGAAAGCAGCCGATCTCCAACAATGCATCCCTCACAATCTCACGCGCTTTTGCCAAATCACTACTAGTGGCGGAAATGAAGATGGGAGGAGTGGGCATAAATAAAATATTTCAGTCGTTTTTTTAATTTGGAAGCTCATGCCTGTCCAGCTCACAAATTTTCTCGTCTTAAATCACCATGCACTTTGTTAAATTTACCGACTTTGTGGAGATGATAGGGTGAACCCGACTGTGCGCATGTCCCCTTTTCTTTCCGAACACCTCTCCCCCGCAGGCCGCCACCTACTCGACCGCCGCCGCTTCCTCTCCAGCAGCAGCACCGCCCTCGGCTCCATTGCATTGACTAATCTCCTCGGACTCGATGGCCTGCTCGCAGCACAGTCAGGCAGCCCCATCATCGACCCCGCGCGCCCCTACGCCCCACGCCAGCCGCATTTCCCGGCCAAGGCGAAAAACGTCATCGTCATCTTCTGCGCCGGTGCCGTCAGCCAGCTCGAAACGTGGGACTACAAACCCGAACTCATCAAGTGGGACGACAAGCCCCTGCCCGGTGGCCCCGCCGTCACGTTCCAAGGGCCCGCAGGCAATCTCGCACGCCCGCAGTACGCCTTCCGCCAGCGCGGCCAGACCGGCAAGTGGGTGAGCGACATGATCCCGCATCTCGCAGAACTCACAGACGACTTTGCCTTCGTTCACTCACTCACCAGCAAGTCCAACACCCACGGCCCTGCCGAGAACTTCCTCTCCACCGGTTTCAATCTCGACGGCTTCCCCTCCCTCGGCGCATGGACCACCTACGCCCTCGGCAGCGAGAACCAGGATCTCCCCTCCTACGTCGCCATTCCTGATCCACGCGGCGTGCCGCAAAACGGTGCCAACAACTGGGGCCCCGGCTTCCTCCCCGCAGCGTTTCAAGGCACCACCATGAGCTCCAAAGCCCCCGTGCGCCACCTCGCTGCCATGGGTGTTTCTCCCGCCAATGATCAAGCTGCACGCACCCTCCTCCAGCGCATGAATGCACGCCATCTGGAAGCCCATCCCGGCGATGGCAAACTCGCCGCACGCATCGCCAGCTACGAGCTCGCCGCACGCATGCAGCTCAGCGTCCCTGAGATCAGCGATCTCAGCACCGAACCCGCTCACATCCTGAAACTCTACGGTGCCGACGACACGCAAAACCCCGACAAAGCCGCTTTCGCCAAAAACTGCATCCTCGCCCGTCGCCTCATCGAAAAAGGCGTGCGCTTTGTCCAGCTCTTCAACGGCGCCTACGCCAGCGGCGGCAAGCTCAACTGGGACGGCCACAACGCGCTCAAAGACCAGTATGATGTGCACGCTCCCATCCTCGATCAACCCGCAGCTGCGCTCATCCGCGATCTCAAATCCCGTGGCCTGCTCGAAGACACCCTCGTCGTCTGGTGCACCGAATTCGGCCGCATGCCCTTCTTCCAAAAAGGAGCCAAAGGCCGCGATCACAATCCCGACGGCTTCACCTGCTGGATGACCGGCGCAGGCGTCAAGCCCGGCGTCAGCTGTGGCGAGACGGACGACCTCGGCCAGAAAGCCGTGAAGGACATCCACCCCCTCTACGACTTCAATGCCACCATCCTCCACCTCCTCGGCCTCGATCACGAACGCCTCACCTTCGAGCACAACGGCGTGCAGCGCCGCCTCACGAATGTGGAAGGGCATGTGATCAAAGAGATGCTGGCGTGAGGTTATATCCCCCCGTGAAACCAGCATTGCCGGAAACCAGTACTGGGGTTAATCTACTCGCATGAAAGCGGCTGCAGCCTCCAAACCAAGCGATGACGCAATCGTGCGCGAGTTGCTTGAGATCGGTTTCGAAATGCAGGATCGATTCTCGGCCGAACCAATCTATGCCAAGACCGGCAAAGGTTTCCTCAAGAGCGCAGGAGTGGATGAGCTGAAGAAGATCAAAGCGGCTCAGGCAGCAAAGAAGCCCTAAAACATAAACAGCATGCGTCCGTGGCTCGAATCCTACACCTGGGAAATCGTCACCACCTTGAACCGTGGTCTCTGCGAAGCCAAGAATGCACTTCACAAGCCCACCTCTGACGGACACGATGCCACGAGCGCGCTTTGGGATTCCAGCCATCTGTCGGCAATGACTCTGGCCGAAGCAGCGACCTTGTGCCGGCGCTGCCACCGGATGGCTCCCTTTTGCTTTTACAACGGCAACACCTTTGCATCCATCATCGCCCTGGTGGTCAAGCGGCTTGATCTGCCAGCGGATCAAGCCTTCGTCATTCGCAGTCTGGCAGGGCATATTGTTGCTGGCGTTGCCCGGGAAGAGGAAGTGAAAGCTTTTCAGGCATTCTCAGATTCTTTAACATAGAGCGAGAGGTCCAACGACACGAGCCAACTATTTTCGGCACACTTCACCGAAGCTCCGGGAGCAACGCAACGTCACCGCAGCATGCGTTTCTTCATTCATTCCTACTCCCCCTGCTGCCCGCTGAATCGATCAAAATAGTCACCGAGTACAGGGGGGGCATAAGTTAAAGTTCAGTTCCGCGTATTCTGTATGCCCTCCACTCCAAGCCCGTTTGCATCTGCATATCTCTTCATTCCCCAGCCATGACCGGCAAAATTTTCACGCTCTTCATCTTCGCCTTTTCCTCCCTTCATGCCGAGGACGCCGAGGATCTCTTCGTCCGCCGCATATGGCCGCTCTTTCAGGAGAAGTGCCTCGCCTGCCACGGCAATGACATGCAGAAGATCAAAGGCGGCCTCGATATGCGCACGCTCGAAAGCACCCTGAAAGGCGGTGAGAGCGAAACGACCTCCATCGTCCCCGGCAAGCCTGAAGAAAGCCCGCTCTACCTCGCCTCAACTCGTCAGCACGAGGCTGACTGGGAAGCGATGCCACCCAAGGAAGCCGACAAACTCTACGCCGAACAATTGACCTGGATCAAAGCATGGATCACCAGCGGTGCCCCGTGGCCAGATGAAGCAAAACAAAACGCCATCGCC
>NZ_JAQSEA010000267.1 GCF_029946185.1 Prosthecobacter sp. | reverse complement strand
CGTCTTCACCAGCGCGCTCCAAAAACGACGTTTTGTCTGCGTACGCACGCCCTTTCCGAGCACCAAAAATACCTCGTTTTGGGCCGGGATGACTACACCATTGGTGAGCTTGCAGAGACTTCTCGCCTTTGGTTGCTCTCTTCAAATGCGTAGCTGGCAGGCTTGTTGCCGGCAGCTTTGTGAGTGAGTGCTTATTGAAGCGGTCAACGAAAGCTTAGTGTCCTGCCTGGAGAGCCTAAAGAACGGCAAGAGCACCGAATCCCAAGAAGGCGGATGTTTTACTGATGGTAAGGCGCGCGCCTGCTTCTCGGTGCATCCCCTCTCCTGCCGCGCATTCGTGGCGGAAGTCATCAGACTACGGGAGTTGGCGTTTGATTACTCTTCAGTCCACATACAGCAGGGCATTGGAGCTGAGGAGGGCGTGGCAGAGAGCGGTGAGACCGAGGAAGGTGGGGGCTGCGGGGGTCTTGGAGGGAGCGCCGAGCTGGACTTCGAGCGGGGTCGGGTTCTTCTGGTAAAATTCGGTCTGTGCCTGCACAAACTCGACGCTCTGCTGCACATCGGATTCGGAGGGAGCCTTTCCTGTGACGAGCTTGAATGCGTAGCGCACCTGGTCTGCCACGTCCTTGCCGCCTTCAGCCTGCACGCGCTGGGCAAACTGCTGCGCATGCACGCGCATGGTGGTGCTGTTCATAAGCAGGAGGCTCTGTGGGCTGACGGTGGTGACGGTGCGGATGTCACAGCTGGGCTCCATGAGGGGGGCATCAAAGGTGGCGAACATTTCCAACTGCCGTGAGCGCCGGGCCTGCACGTAGATGCTGCGGCGGAACTCGGCGCCATTGAGCGGGATCACCTTGCCGGAGGGACGGCCTGCGGTGTCGGTGGTGTCGATGCCGATGACCACCTGCCCTTCTTCATTGAACATGACTGGCACGGGCGCGCCGCCGACCTGCGGATTGAGCTTGCCGCTGACGGCGAGGAGGCTGTCGCGCAGGATTTCGGCTTCGAGGCGGTGCACGTTCATGCGGCTGAGGTAGTTGTTGTCGGGATCAATGCGATCACGTGTGGCATCCCGCGTGGAGGACTGGCGGTAGGTGCGGGAGGTCATGATCTGGCGGTGGAGTTGCTTCAAGCTCCAGCCGCGTGCCATGAAATCGGTCGCCAGCCAGTCAAGCATTTCGGGGTGGGTGGGCAGGCTGCCGAGCAGGCCGAAGTCTCCGGGGCTGGCGACGATGCCTTTGCCGAAATGGTGCATCCACACGCGGTTCACCATGACGCGGGCTACGAGAGGGTGCTTGCCGTCGGTGAGTTCATTGGCCAGTGCGAGGCGGCGTCCGGTGGTGGCCAGTGCGGGGTCTTTCTCGGGGATCTGGATGTTGCGGAAGGAGGCGAGGACGGTGAGGTCGCTGGGCTTCACCTGCTCCTTCGGCTGGTCAAACTGACCGCGATTGAAGATGTAGGTGGCAGGCACGGCCCCGGGCTTCTTGGGTAGTTCGGTGAAGGTGTGGAGGAACTCCTGCTTGGGCTTCGTGGTGCGCACGTCAGCGGCTTCTGCGGCCATCTTTTTCAATTCATCCGCGTGCTTGGTCTTGTTGGTGGTGTCGTAGAGATAGAGCGAGCCGGAGCTGAGCTGATTCACACGAGGCGTGGTTTTGAGCAGCTTGGTTTGATCTGCGCTGCGCTGCTTCACTGCGGTGCGGTAGGCGATGCGCAGGGCGTCGCGGTCTTTCTCAGGAGCTTTGAGGAGTTCTTTCTCCAGCACTTCGGTGATGAACTCCTCCGACTTGGCGAGGCGTGCGGTGTCGATCTTCTTGGCCTCGACTTCGATGACAGCCGACTCGGCGATTTCCTTTTCTGTCAGCAATGAAACGAGACGGCTGCCAGGTCCGCGCCATGCCTTGGTATCGAAGCCCGGCTCAAATACGGCGCGCAGGCGGTAGTAGTCGGCCTGCGAGATGGGATCGTAGCGATGATCATGGCACTGGGCACAGCCGATGGTGAGGCCGTAGAGGGAGGTGCCGACCATTTTGAGCGTGTCGGCAATGTTGGCGTTTTGCGTGGCGGCGTCGTTCTTCTCACCTGTGCCGTTTGGCGACATGCGGAGGAAGCCGGTGGCGGCGAGTTTTTCGATGGCGTCGGGCGCGAGGTCCTTATAAGGCAGCGGCACCATTTCATCGCCCGCAAGCTGCTCGCGCACGAACTGGTCGAAGGGCTTGTCCTTGTTGAAGGCATTGATGACGTAGTCGCGATACTTCCACGACCACGGGCGCTCCAGATCCTTTTCGCCAAAGCCTTCGCTGTCGGCGTAGCCGGCGGTGTCCAGCCAGTGGCGGCCCCAGCGTTCGCCGTAGTGCGGGGAGGCGAGCAGGCGGTCTACTAGATTCTGGATGCTGGTTTCTGGATTCTTGATGTAGGCGGCGACGAAGTCATCGACCTCTTGCGGCGTGGGTGGCAGGCCGATGAGGTCGAAGCTGGCGCGACGGATGAAGGTGGTGGGATCGGTTTCGGGCGAAAAGGACAGGCCTTTTTCGGCGAGCTTGGCGGCGATGAAGGCGTCGATGCCGAGTTTCAAGTTAGACGCCGCTGGCGCGTTCTGGGAACTTGAGACTTGAGACTTGAGACTTGGAACTGTCGGCTTGGCGATGGGCTGCAGCGACCACCATGAGCGCTCTTCGTCCGTGAAGGCGTGCTCGGGGCCGAGTTTTTCGGGCTCCGGGCGTGCGGTCTTCGCGCCTTGTGCCACCCAGGTTTCGAGGGTGGCGATGTCGTGCTCGCTTAGCTTCGTTTTGCCCTTCGGCATCTCGCCTTTTTTGATGAGGTCGATGAGATGGCTTTCGGCCACTTTTCCAGGGACGATCACGGGGCCGTCCTTGCCGCCTTTGAGAATGAAGCGTGCGAGGCGCACATCGAGCCCACCCTTCATTTCACCCTCTTCGCCATGGCATTGGAAGCAGTGGGTCTTGAGGATGGGACGCACGTCTTTTTCAAACATCACGGGGGCTGCCGCTGCCCAGGCGGGCACGGCTGTCAGCATCGCAAGGGCGAGGTGTGAATGTGAGAGACGGATCATGTGCTGAAAATACGGGGTGGACCGCTTGGCTCTTGCATCAGCGGCGTAAAGCGGGTGTCATAGGGCAAGCCAGCGTTTTTTATGCCAGCCCAATCCATCATCGCGCGCCCCATGCCGACCTACTGGCTGAGCTATGTTCTGGTTATGCCGCTAGCCGGCTTCATTTTCAATGCGATGATCCTCATCGGCATTGGCGGATTGCTCGGTCATAAGCCGACGCCGCCGGAACTGCTCACCGGCTGGGCGATCGCGACGGTGCTCATCACGTTGTTTGCGCTGAACATTGACCGGCGCAAACCGCACTTTGAGCTGACGGATTCCACGCTGCGCATTGGTCGTGGAGCGTATGCGACGGTGATTCCGCTGGAGGAGATTGAATCTGCGGTGTTCGGTCTGCCAGAGCACACGCCGTGGTGGTTCCGCATACTGCGTTTTGCGCCACAGAGCCGTGGCACGCACCATTTCATTTCCATGTCACGGGCATGCTCGCTGTTCATCCGCTTTGGCAGCCGCCGGTATGTGCCCCTCTGCCTGTATTACACGTGGATGCTCAATGGTCGTGAGCTGATGGAGGCTTTGCGTGAGAGGCTGCAAGAGAAGATGGTGGGCGCAGAAAGCTACACGCCTGCCGAGGTGGCGGCGCTGAAGCTAGCGAAGTTTAATCGGGTAGGGATGCTGAGGGGGGGGGACTCCAGCCTAGCTATTTCGACTTCTGACGAAGGCCGGCGCCCCTCCGCCTTCATCGCCGAAGCGACAAAGGCCGGAGCGGCCACGGAGAGCCGCGGTCCCAGGCTTGCTCAGCTTACTTCCCTGCCACGGCATCATCCACAGCGCCGTCGAGGACGTCGCAGGCTTCGAGGAGTGCTTCTTCGGTGATGGTGAGCGGGGGGCAGATTTTGACGGTCTGGCCCCAGGCGCCGACGGGGGCGAAAAGGAGGAGGCCGCGCTGGTAGCAGAGCTCGATGATGCGATGCGCGAGATCGTGGTTCGGCTCTTTTTTGTCGGGCTGAATGATCTGCATGCCTGCGACGAGTCCGGCACAGGTGACGTGGCCAACGACCTGCGGGTGGCGCTGCTGGATGGCTTTGCAACGTGCCAGCAGGATGGGGCCGAGGCGGGCTGCGTTGCCGGTGAGGTCTTCAGCGAGGAGCTTCTTGATGTTGGCCACGGCGGCGGCGCAGCAGACGGGATTCCCGGTGTGCGTGCTGGTCATGCTGCCCGGTGGGAACTGATCCATGATGGCCTCGCGGCCGATCACGGCGCTCAGAGGCATGCCACTGCTGATGCCTTTGCCGCAGCAGATGAGGTCGGGAGTGACGCCGTAGTGCTCGAAGGCCCAGAACTTGCCAGTGCGGCCAAAGCCGGCCTGCACTTCGTCAAAGGTGAGCACGACGTTGTACTTGTCGCACCAGGCGCGGAGTTTTTCGATGTACTCGACGGGGGCGAATTCGGGGCCGACGCCCTGATAGCTTTCCATGATGACGCCCGCGATGTTGTCGCCAGTGAGTCCTTTGTCGGAGATGGCCTTGAGGAAGCTTTCGAAGCTGGTGTCCTCCGTCCAGTAGCCATCCGGGAAGGGCGCATTGAGGATTGCGGGATCTTCATTCACTATCCATGCCTTCTGCCCGGCCATGCCGCCGGCCTGCTGGCTGGCGAGGGTGCGGCCATGGTAGCCGCGGGTGAAGCCGATGATGCCGATCTTGGTCTTGCCGCCGACTTTGATGCCATTGGCACGGCTGAGCTTGATGGCGCACTCGGTGGCCTCGCTGCCGGAGCTGAGGAGGAAGACTTTCTTCAAACCTTCGGGGGAAACGGAGGCGATGATCTCGGCGGCTTCGGCGCGCTCTTCGCTGGGGAAGACGTAGTTGTGAATGAGGCCGCTGTTGATCTGGTCGATCATGGCCTTGCAGATTTCCGGCGCGGCGTGACCAGCGTTTGTGACGAGCACACCGCTGCTCCAGTCGAGCCACTTGTTGCCGTATTTATCGAAGATGTGGATGTCCAGGGCCTTGTCCCAAACGATGGGCGGCATGCCGCGCATGGACTGGGGCTCAAAGTGGCGCAGCTTCTCCAGCGTGGCGATGGAGTCCGGGTGCGGCAATGGCGTGCAGATGCGGCGATTCTTGGTTTCTACGTGAGGAACAGTCTGTGGTGTGATGCTGAATTCTTTGCCCATGAGATGATGATGGAGGTGCCGCCTTCATGCTGCTACTCGCTTTGCAGCAAGTCGCGGTATTTTTGTGCGCATACGAAGTATCTGGACGGCAATATGATTGTGATAAGGAAAGCATATGAACGCATGAGAAGCGGGTGCGCTTAGAAATTTTCTGCACTCTTTTGCGCCTTCAGCGTACCTGCTGCGCCCTCGGGCCAATAGGCTCCATCTTCGATCCATTCACGCAGTGCGCCGATCTGATCTTCCGTGAGGCTGACCTCGGTGCGGGGCATCATTTTGGGGTGGGTGCCACCGCGCTGCACGGCGCTGATGAGCAGGCTGCAGTCGGGATCTCCCGGCAGGATGTAGTCGCGCCCGCTGGCGCTGCGTTTGAAGGCAGTGGCTTTCGAGGTGAAATTGAGCGCAGGCGGCGGCAGGCTGCCGTTGTGGCATTGCATGCAGTGCTCCTGCAGCACGGGCTTCACCTGCGTGAGGAAGTAATGCTCGCGCTCGTTCTTGCTGACGGGCGGCTGCGTACAGGCGGTGACGATGAAAAGGAGGGGAAGGAAACGAAGGATCATGCCATGAGACTAACGACAACCGCGAAACGCCACTACGCCATCCTTGCGCAATCTTACGCTGAAGCTTGACGCCAGACCGCAGCCGCCACCACATTGCACCCATGCCCCGCAAACCCAAACCTCAGCCCAACGGCCATTGTCGCATCGTCCTGACCGGAGGCCCCGGCGGAGGCAAAACGACGGCGGGGGACCTCTTTCGCCGCGAGATGGGAGAGCAGGTGGTGATGGTGCCGGAGGCGGCTACGATGATGTTCAGCGGCGGCTTCCCCCGCGTCCATCTGCCGGAGGCGGTCCATGCGGCGCAGCGTGCCATTTATCATGTGCAGATCCATCTGGAGGAGGCGGTGATGGCGCAGCACCCGGAGCAGATCCTGCTTTGTGATCGCGGCACGGTGGATGGCGCGGCTTACTGGCCGAGCGGTCCCGAGGGCTTTTTTGAGGACATCGGCAGCTCGCTGGAGCGGGAGCTGGCACGCTACGATGCGGTGATTTTCTTTGAAAGCGCCGCCGTGGGCCACATGAGCATCGAAGGCGGCAACCCCATCCGCAACGAATCTCTGGAGCAGGCGGTGAAGATCGATCACAAGCTGCGTGATCTTTGGTCGCAGCACCCGTACTTCGTCCTGGTGCCGCACAACGTTTCCTTCTTCAAAAAAATCTCTTTCGGCCTGGCCATGCTGGACGCCATCGTGGTGAAACTCACGCCCAGGTCCAAGCGAAAGAAGCGGTAGCCGCCTGCTGAAAAACACCCATCAGGAAACTTTAAGGCTGTGCAGCATGGCTGGATGGAGAGGAAGCATTCTGCACCCCGGTTTGGATGATGCGAGAGCGGGGGGGGCATGGGGGATCTGGACGATCCCTCTCCTCCAAGCGCTCCATGCGCAGATCCTCCCGGACTCGTTTATCCAGAGGCTGTTAGCCTGCATTCCCGGCAATCAGGTTCGCGAATCGCCCGGTGAGCGCAGCGAGATCACTTCGCCTTTTTGAAGGCGATGATGCCCTGGGCGATGCCTTCGGCGATTCTGGCCCGGTACTCTCCGGTGAGCATGCGGGCACGTTCGGTGGGGTTGCTGACGAAGCCGCACTCCACCAGCACGGCAGGGTTCTTGGTGGTGGCGCGGATGACGTGAAACCCGGCGCTCTTAACGCCACGATTCAGCATGGTCGTGCGCTGCACGAGATAGGCCTGAATGTAGGCGGCGAGCATGTAGCTCGAAGAAAAGTGGTAGTAGGTCTCTGCGCCAGCGCCGCTGCCACCCCGGTTGTAGTTGTAATGGATGCTGACGAAGATGGCGTTGCCTTTGCTGTTGCCGAGAGCGGAACGGTCGTGCAGCGGAATGAAAACGTCCCGGCTGCGGGACATGATGACCTTCAAGCCTTCCTTTTTGAGCAGTTGCTCCACCCGGCGGGCGGTGTCCAGCGCGAGGTGCTTTTCATAAACGTAACCGATGGCCGCGCCACGGTCGTGAGCGCCATGGCCGGGATCGAGAATAACCGTGTCAAAAGCGTGAGCCTTGCTCATCAGCATTAACACCGTCAGCGCAAACCAGCAGGAGCCTGTGAGCAGGCGCTTCAAGGCATGGCGAGGGAATGAGAAAGTCGGCATGTGAATTCGGGAGGTGATGGCAGGATTCGCATGAACAGCCTGCATACTCATCGGGGTACAGTAGTCGAAGATGCAGAGACAGGGTCAAGTGGTTTGCCTGCAAACCTTTTGAACAAGGCAAAAAAAACCGCCGGATGGATCGCATCCGGCGGCTTCGACAGTCAGCAGGCTAAATGAACGAATTAAAGACCCGAAGGTGGCAGGCCACCAGGAGCACCGCCACCGAGGGGGGCCGGAGGGGCACCGCCGGGCATTCCACCACCGAGGGGGGCGCCCAAGCCGGAGGGAGGGCCATTGGGATTCATGCCATTCATGTCTCCAGGTGCACCGGAGCCACTGCCACGATTCATGCTGCTATTACCGTAAATCACGGTCAAGATGCGCTGTGGGATGCCTTGTGAAGCCTGGGTGAACAGGTTGAGGCCGCCCGCCATGACTTTGGGGCCGATCATGCCTTTTTTGCCAGCGAGAGCTTCAACGGCAACACTGCCATCGTTGCGGCCGATGATGATCTTGCCACCAGGCCAGGTGCGGCCGGGGGCGATCTGACCTGCGACGTCTGCATTCCAGAGGGGAGGCCAGCTGATGGAAACCGGGTTTTCAAAAACGATGGGCATGTTGCCCACGGTGGTGTCGGTCTGGTTTCCGGTCATCGCCCAGTGGTTTTCACCTGGCATCAGGGCCTGGCCGTAATTGGGGGACTGGCCGATGTTGTTGTCTGGATTGAAACCGGCAGGGCAGCCGAAGATGCGCTCGTCAGTGACGATCTGCTCCTGGATCATATACCGGAAGGCGTCATTGGCGGTCTGGGCAAGGCTTCCTGTGAGTGGGTTGGCCACGGAGTCAGGATACTGGCTGTTGTTGTCTTTGGAGAACTGCTTCAGCGAGAGGATGATCTGCTTGGCGTTATTAACGCCTTTCATCTGATTGCCTTGGGTTTGGACCATGGTGAAGGCGGGCACAGCCAAGCTGGCGAGAATGGCGATGATCGTGATCACCACCAACAACTCGATCAGAGTGAAGGCTTGATTTCGTTTCGTTTTCATAGGGGCGTATGTTTTTTTTGGGTTGGGTATGATGCTATACGGGGACTGGAATTAATCCGGCACCCACCTGATTAGACCTAACCGGGAGCTGAAATGCGAGAAAAAAATGAAGGCATCCGAGACGCGGGGTGTTGCCAGGAAGCCAAAGCACAAAAAACCGCCGGATGCACTGCATCCGGCGGCGTGGAGGGCTTCAGGCTGGATTACTGGCCTAAAGGCGAAGACGGCATGCCACCGGGTGCTCCGGCAGCAGCGGGCAAACCACCGGGGAGTGGGGCAACCGAGGCGGGAGTTGGGAGGGTGCTAGGAGGTCCAAATGGACCCGTATTGCCATAGACCACCTGCAGGATGCGCTGGGGGATGCCTTGGGAGGCCTGGTTGAACATGTTGACGCCACCGGCCATGACTTTGGGGCCGATCATGCCACGGGTGCCAGCCAATGCTTCGACAGCGACGCTGCCGTCGTTGCGACCGATGATGATCTTTCCACTCGGCCAAGTGCGGCCGGGTGAGATCTGTCCTGGCACATCCGCATTCCAGAGCGGGGGCCAAGTGGGAGAGACGGGGTTTTCAAACACGAGGGGCATGTCGCCCCCCGCAGTGTCAGTCTGGCCGCCCGTGATCGCCCAGTGGTTTTCGCCGGGCATCAGGGCGCTGCCATAGTTGGGGCCCTGACCGATGTTGTTGTCCGGATTGAAACCGGCGGGGCAGCCGAAGATGCGTTCATCCGTCACGATCCTTTCCTGGATCATGAGCCGAAAGGCGTCATTGGCGTTCTGTGCCAGGCTCCCGGTCAGCGGATTGGCCACTGTGTCGGGATACTGGCTGCTGTGGTCCTTGGAGAACAGTTTCATCGCGACGATGATCTGTCTGGCGTTGCTGACGCCTCTTGTCTGGTTCGCTATCGTCTGCACGGCGTTGTAGGTGGGCACCGCCAATCCCGCGAGAATCGCGATGATGGTGATCACCACCAACAACTCGATCAGAGTGAAGGCGTGGTTTCGTTTCGTTTTCATGGTATGCGTATGTTTATCTACCGTTTGTTTATTATGTTATGTGAATAACGGAATAATCCGCTATCCACCCCAATTAGACCCAAACGGGGGCTGAAATACGAGACAAGAATTGAGCCGTCCGCGACGTGGCGGCAGGCGTAAGAGAGACTCAGGCGAGCGCCAGGAGTGTCACTTTGAGCTCCTGACAAAGGCGGAAAACTTCCTCACGCCCCAGCAGCAGGGTCATGCCTGCCTCCACGGCGATGAGATCCACCCCGGCGGCCGCTGCCGTACGGATCGTTTCCGGGCCTACCACGGGCACATCAAAGCGCATGTCCTGCTTGGGCTTGGACACCTTGACCATCGTCGCGCCGCCACGGCCGAGGGCACCGCCACGTTTCACCGCCTCGTTGGTGCCCTCAAAGGCCTCCACCGCGAGCACCGTGCCATTCTTCACCACCACCGTCTGACCGATGTCCAAGCGGCTGCTCTCCTTGGCAATCTTGAAGCCGTATTCCGCATCTTCCTGCCGCCGCTTCTTGATCTGCGGCCCCGCCACATGGCCGGGGCCGGGCATCAGGTCTTCGAGAAAAGTCGTGGCTGGCAGCAGCATGATGCCGTCCTTCGCCAGTTCGTTGGCGATGCCGCCAAACAGCGTCTCCGCGTTCCGCTGCTTCAGCTTCGCCATCATGATCAGCGTGCGGAAGTCCGGGCGCAGATCGAAGAGATTCTTGGGCGCGATTTGCCCCACCATCACCGTCTGCGTCACACCCTGTTTTTTGAAAAAGGAAATCATCTTCCCGAGCTGCCCCACGCGAAACCACTCGATGGCATCCACGAGGCCTGCGAGCTCTGGCTTGGTCTCATTCGTGAAGGCGGCGGCCACCAACTTCTTCACGCCAGCCTTGCGCGCCGCAGCGATGAAGGTCTCGGGGTAGATGCCGTTGCCGGCGATGAGGGCGATGGTGTCCGTCATGCGCATTCAAGCATTGGCCGTACTCGTGGTTTGGGCAGGCGACGTCCTGCTTTGGTGAGGTCTGTGACAACTCCGTCCACGACTTCGCAAAGCTCTTCATAAAGTTTCACGGGATTATCACCGTGGATTCCAGTGATCAAATCAGGGCAGTGGCCGATGTAAACACCGTCCTTGGCGCTCCAATCGACCCATTTGTGATATTTGTCGGCGGCTTTCATTCGAGTGTTTTGTCGATGGCTTGGCTAATTTGCCTCTCCTGATAATATTTCACATCTGCGCCCCCTTTTCCACTGACAGTCACGGCACCAGAGTATCTCGGATGGTAAAATTTGCGATGAGAACCTTTGCTGCCTGGGAAAATCCGGCACGGAGCAGATCACGAATGAGTTCACGGACTTTCCTCGGCATGGCCTTTAAAGTTTAAACTTCTCGCACTGCCCCATGAACGCTCGCGGATTGTCCCACGCCACGCGTTGAATCATCTCGCTGGTCCACCCTCGCTGCCGCATGGCCTGCATGGTCTTGGGGACGGCGAGGGGGTCGCTGATGCCCCAGTCGCAGGCGCTGTTCATCCAGATGCGTTCGGCGTGGCGCTGTTCGAGCATGTCGATGGCGCGGTTTGGGGTGCATTTGCTTTCGGGATAGAGCGTGATGCCGGCCCAGAAGCCGTGATCCAGCACGTGGTCGATGGTGTGCTCTTCGACGTGGTCGATGATGACGCGCTCGGGCTTGATCTTTGGGAAGTTTTTCAGCGCATCGACGATCAGTCGCGTGCCTTTGAGCTTGTCTTCCAAATGGGGGGTGTGGATGAGCACGAGCGCATCGTAGTCCTGCGCCACCTGCACGTGCTGCTCGAAGATTTTCAGCTCGTTGCGGCTGTTCTTGTTCAGGCCGATCTCGCCGATGCCGAGCACACCGGGTTTGTCGATGAACTGCGGGATCAGCGCGATGACGTCGTCTGCCAGTGCGAGATCTTCCGCTTCCTTCGGATTGATGCACAGCCAGCAGTAGTGCTGGATGCCAAACTTCGCGGCACGCTTCGGCTCATACTCGGTGATCTGGCGGAAGTAGTCGTAGAAGCCGTCAGCGCTGGCGCGGTCATAGCCGGCCCAGAATGCGGGCTCGCAGATCGCCTGGCAGCCGGCGATGGCCATGCGCTCATAGTCGTCCGTGGTGCGGCTGACCATGTGGCCGTGGGGCTCAATGTAATTCATGGGGGAAGTTGGCGGTTGTTTGCGTGATTGGCGATGGTTTGCAGTTGTTGAGCAGAGGCTTGGCAGCCATTGCAAACGACTGCCAACCATCGCAAACCACTGCAAACCTCAGTTCTTATACGCTCCAATCGCGCCCTGCATTGCCGCTTTCTCCACGGGCGTGGTGCTGGGGTCGCTGAAACTCAGCAGCACATCGCGGGCGCGCTGGGGCTGATCTTGGGAGAGGAGAGCGATGGCGTTTTTCAGAGCATGGACACGGAAGTCGCCTTCCTGCCCGGCACGCTGCACGCGGTCGAGAAATGCGGCGAGGTCGATGAGCTTCGAACGCGAGTCCATGAAGCCGAGATCGACCAGATTGACTGCGGGGGGGGGGGTCCAATCAGGCATGGCGAGAATCTAGGCACGCGAGGCACCACCGCAACCGCTGGATCGTTGCGCTGGCGATTCTGCATGCCATGGTGACCGTCTCATGTCCGACCTCACCCCCGACGAACTGAGCCGCTACGCGCGGCACCTGGCGATCCCTGAATTTGGGATCGAAGGCCAGCGCAAGCTGAAAGCGGCGCGGGTGCTGTGCATCGGGGCGGGAGGGCTGGGCTCGCCCATCAGCATGTACCTGGCCGCGGCGGGCATTGGCGGACTCGGTTTGGTGGACCCGGATGTGGTGGAGATCACCAACCTGCAGCGCCAGATTCTGTTTGGACAGAAGGACCTCGGCCGCAAGAAGCTAGAGGCCGCACGCGACCGGCTGGCGGACATCAATCCGCATGTGGACATCCAAATTTATCCCGAGCTTTTCACGGCGGCGAACGCCATGGGCATCGCTGCGGATTATGACATCATCATTGATGGCACGGATAATTTCCCCACGCGCTACCTGAGCAACGACATCGCCGTATGGCTGCGCAAACCGAATGTGTATGGCAGCATCCTGCGCTTTGACGGTCAGGTGGGCGTCTTTGCCCCACATCTGGGTGCGCCCTGCTACCGCTGCATGTGCCCGCAGCCACCACCGCCGGGCATGGTGCCCTCCTGTGCGGAAGGCGGCGTGCTAGGCGTGCTGCCGGGTCTCATTGGCACGATGCAGGCGCTGGAGGCCATCAAGCTCATCACCGGGATCGGCCAGCCGCTGCTGGGCAAGCTGATGCATGTGGACACGCTGAGCATGCGCTTCCGCACGCTGACCCTGCGCCGAGACCCAGCCTGCCCCGTGTGCGGCGACGAGCCCTCCATCACCGAACCCATCGACTATCAGGGCTTCTGCGGCATCACCGCCGATGCCCCTCCCGCTGTTCCCACCATGACCGTTCACGAACTCAAACAACTCCGCGAAAGTGGCGACAACCATTTCCTGCTCGATGTGCGCGAGCCGCATGAGCAAAGCATCTCACGCATTGAAGGCGCCGTGCTCATCCCCCTGGGCGAACTCGGGCAGCGCACCGCCGAACTGCCCCGCGACAAACGCATCCTCGTCCACTGCAAAAGCGGCGGGCGCAGCGCACGTGCCGTCAGCCTGTTGCGCGAAGAGGGCTTTGAGGACGTGTGGAATATTTCCGGCGGCATCATCGCCTGGGCGCGGGAGATTGATCCGAAGATGGCGGAGTATTGAGGAGGGAGGTCGAAGAATGGTCAAGCGGTCAAGGCTCGACTCTTGACGCCCCTCGACGACTCTTAACCTTTGACCGCAGCCCATGCCCCACGACAACATCACTATGACCAACGACGACTGGCTTGAAGATTTCCTGCCGCTGCTGCGCTGCCCGGACACGCACCAGCCGCTGCGGCGTGCGACGGCGGAGGAGTGCGCTGCGAACAAGATGGAGGCGGCGCTAGCGACAGCCGATGGCACGCGTGTGTTTGTGATCGACGCGGGGATTCCCATCCTGCTGCCGCGCCAGTGATTTAAAGTACTACCGAGCTTTAGCTCGCTCTGGGAGGCTCCGCGCTTTCCAGAACGAGCTAAAACTCTGGAGCACTTTCCCTGAGCACGCTGAAACTCGGCAGAACCTGCCCTCCGCACTGAAGCGCACGGCCGCCTAAACACCTGCCCGGCTTGGGCGAGGGCCATGAAGACAGTTGAAAGTCGGTGCGGCGTGATGGATGGGCTTGCCGCATGAACGTCGAACTCGTCAACACCGGCAACGAACTCCTCCTGGGGGACACCATCAACACCAATGCGGCCTGGATCGGGCAGCGGCTGGCGGCGCTGGGCATTCAGGTGGCACGGCACACGGTGGTGCCGGATGGCGCGGTGATTCGCTCGGCCATCGCCGAGGCAGCGCAGCGGGCCGATGTGGTGCTGGTCTCCGGCGGGCTGGGCCCCACCAATGACGACCTCACGCGTGAATCCACCGCCGCCGTGCTGAACCTGGACATGGATCTCAATGCGGAGGTGATGCAGCACCTCAGCGCCTACTTTGCCAAACGTGGCAAGCCCGTGAGCGCGGCCACCCAGCGCCAGGCCATGGTGCCACGCGGTGCGGTCGTGCTGCCAAACCACTTTGGCACGGCCCCGGGCCTCTACCTCCCCGCAGCACTCAGCGCTGCGCTGGGCTGGAACGCCCACATCTTTCTGCTGCCCGGCCCGCCGCGTGAGCTGAAACCGATGGTGGAGAGCGAAGTCGAACCCCGCCTGCGCGAATGGCTGCCGGACGGTGCCTCGCGCCGCGTGCTGTATCTCAAAGTCACCGGCGTGGGCGAGTCCGACATCGTGGAAGCCGTGGAGAAACAGCTCGAAGTCATCGCGGGACTCGAACTCGGCTACTGCATCAACAAAGCGGATGTGGACGTGCGCCTCGCCGGCACGCAGACCGCCGTGAATGAAGCGACAGGCATCGTGCGTGCGGCACTTGGCGACAGCATTG
>NZ_JAQSEA010000266.1:9904-14532 GCF_029946185.1 Prosthecobacter sp. | reverse complement strand
ATTTCGCACCACGATACCACCTCCTGCCATGAAGCCGATCATGCTGGTGGCGGTAAAAAAGGCATCCATGAACCCGTGCGCAGGCAGAATGCCGACCAGCGAGAATGGAATGGCGATCATCACGATGGCAGGTGTGATGAAGCTGCGGAACCAGCCGACCATGAGCACGTAGATGAGGATCAAACACGCGCCGAATGCGGCGCCGAGATCGCGAAAGACCTCGATGGTGATGTGCCACTCGCCGTCCCATTTCAGCGCGGGTTCAGCATCGCTGAAAGGCATGGAGGCATTGAGGATTTGAAGTTCCGCGCCGCTGCCGCCGAACTCGCGTGTGTCGAGCTTCTTGAGTGCCTCGTTCATCTGGAAAATAGCATACACCGGGCTTTCGACCACGCCGGCCACATCGCCAATGACGTAGGTCACGGGCATCAGATTTTTGTGATAGCGGCTCTTCTCCACGGTGACATGCTCCACTTTCACCAACTCGCGCAGAGGCACGAGGGGCGAACCGGACGCCCCCGGCTCAGGCAGCGCATTCGCATCTCCGGAGCGCACGCGCAGCGCGAGCAGTTCCTCGGGAGTAGTCTTGGCGGAGCGTGGCAGTTCGAGGCGAATATTCACGTCCTCCTTCTCCTCAGGCTGGTGCAGCAGATCGACCGTCTCGCCATCCACAGCGATTTTGAGTGTCTGTGAAATCGTGGCGGCGCTGATGCCATGGAGCGCGGCCTTTTCCTTGTCGATGACGAAGCGCGCCTTCTGCTGGTCGGCCTCGATGTACCAATCGACATCGACCACACCGGGCGTGGACTTGAAAATGGTCTTCACCGCTTCAGCGAGTTTCAGACGATCCTCTTCACTTGGTCCGTAAATTTCAGCTACGAGGGTTTGCAGCACCGGCGGTCCTGGAGGCACCTCGGCAATGGCGACACGTGCGCCGTAGCGAGCAGCGATGGCGGCAACGGCCGGGCGCACACGTTTGGCGATGTCATGGCTCTGCGCCTTGCGTTCGTGCTTGCCGACGAGGTTGACCTGAATGTCCGCCACGCTGGCACCCCGGCGCATGAAGTAGTGACGCACCAAGCCGTTGAAATTATAAGGGGATGCAACACCGGCATAGATCTGGTAGTCGGTGACTTCGGGCTCGGTGCGAATCGCCGCCGCCATTTCACGTGCCACGGCGGTCGTCTGCTCCAGCGAGGTGCCTTCAGGCATGTTTAGGATCACCTGAAACTCGCTCTTGTTGTCAAACGGCAGCATCTTCACCTTCACCCAGCCAAGTCCGACCGTCGCCATGGCACCGAGCAGAAGCACGGTGATGCCGATGAGGAACATCCAGCGCCAGCCGGTGTGATGAATCAGCGGGCCCATCATGCGGCGATAGAGCTTCGTGAAAAAATCTTCCGCATGCTCGGACGCGAGGTGCTTGTGGCCGTCGTCCGCCGCGACGCCTTCCGTCAGTTTGGAATACTTGCCGCCCCAGCGCAGAATGCGGATGGAAGCCCAGGGCGTGACGATGAATGCGATGAGCAGCGACCAGAACATCGCGGCACTGGCACCGATCGGAATCGGGCGCATGTAAGGTCCCATGAGGCCGCCGACAAACGCCATCGGCAGCACGGCGGCGATCACGGCAAAGGTGGCGAGGATGGTGGGATTTCCCACTTCGCCCACGGCTTCGACGGCGATCTTTGACCAGTCCCGGCCCTTGTTCTGCGGCAGGTGGAAATGACGCACGATGTTTTCCACCACGACGATCGCATCATCCACCAAGATGCCGATGCTGAAGATCAGAGCGAAGAGGGTGATGCGGTTCAGCGTGAAGCCGTAGAGGTAAAAGATGAGCAGCGTCAGCGCCAGCGTGGCCGGAATGGCCACGGCGACGATGCCGCTCTCCCGCCAGCCAAGCGTCAGCCAGATCAGGATGGCGACGCTGAAAACGGCGATGCCCATGTGCAGCAGCAGTTCGTTCGATTTCTCTGCTGCGGTCTCGCCGTAGTTGCGCGTGACGCTCACGGTGACATCGGCAGGAATGACCGAGCCTTTGAGCAGGTCCACTTTGCGGATCACCTCGTCCGCCACAGAGATTGCATTCGCGCCTGGGCGTTTGGCGATGCTGAGCGTGACGGCAGGTTCTTCGTCCGTCTTGGAGCCGTAGAGCACGTACTGCACAGCCTCTTCACCGCCATCAAGGATCTCGGCCACTTCACGCAGATACACCGGCCGGCCGCCAAACACGCCGACGACCACATCGCCCACCTCATGCGCGGTTTTCAGGAAGGCACCGGTTTCCACGAGCACCTCGCTGTTGCCGGTGGTGAGGCCGCCCGCACGAAACTGCCGGTTGGCCTGCTGCAGCATCGGCACCAGACCCGCAGGGCTGAGATTACGAGAGGCCAGCTTCACGGGATCAAGCATCACCCGCACCGCACGGCGCGCGCCGCCCAGCAGATTTGTTTCTGCCACCAGCGGGACCTGCTTGACGGATTCATCCACCTGGGCCGCAAGTCGGCGCAGCGTGAGGTGATCATAGCGTGCGCTGTGGAAGGTGAGCGCAAGGATCGGTACGTCATCGATGCTCTTTGGCTTGATCATCGGCGGTGTGACACCCATCGGGATGCGGTCGAAATTCGCGCGCAGCTTCTCGGTGATTTTCACCAGGCTGCGCTCGGGGTCCTCGCCCACCTTGAAGCGCACAATGACCAGACTCTCGCTATCGCGCGAAGTGCTGTAGATGTATTCCACACCAGCCACCTCCCACAGCAGCTTTTCCATCGGCCGCGTGGCGCGTTCTTCGATCTCCTTCGCGGAAGATCCGGGCATGGACACCATGACATCGACCATCGGCACCTTGATCTGCGGCTCCTCTTCGCGCGGGAGCAGCACAATGGCAGCGGCACCGAGAATGACAGAGGCGATGATGACCAGCGGGGTCAGCTTTGAGTCAATGAACATCGCGGCAATGCGACCGGCGACACCCAGATTCTCAGAATGATTGGAAGGCTCGCTCATGGCTGGATCGTCACGGGTTGTCCATCGGAGAGTTTGCTGACATCACTGATCAAGACCTGCTCACCTTCTTCGAGACCGGAAAGCACTTCGATGCTGCCATTGATCACCTTGCCCGTCTTCACCAGGCGCAGGTTTGCATGGCCGTCTTTGACGACAAAAATCAGCTCCATCTGACCGCGCTTGATCACGCTGCCTTTGGGCACCATCAGCAACTGCATTTCCGCCATCGGCACTGCCACACGGCCAAACTGACCGGTGCGCAGTCCCTCCGCCACAGGAAGATCCAGCTTCACCTGAAACGTGCGGCTCACGGGATCGGCCACCGGTGCGATCTCGCTCACGGTGGCTTCGAGCGGCTTAGCCACCGAAGCGATTTTCACCTGCATCTTGGCCCCCATGGTGATGCGGTCGAGAATGGCTTCCGGTAGATCGGCTTCAAATCGCAACGTAGTCGGCGCTTCCATTTCGAGCAGGTGCCTGCCCGGCATGGCCAGATCTCCCACGTCGGCGAGCTTGCGGGTTATCACGCCGTCAAACGGCGCGGTGACGCGGGCGTAGCTCATCATCGTTTCGGCCTCGCTCACGCCAGCGGTTGCCACTTTGACCCGGGCATCGGCGGCATCGAAATCCTGCCGCGTTGTCGCGTTAGCGGCGACGAGTTCTTTTTGCCGTGCGAAGTCACGCTGTGCCTGGTCGAGCAGCGCCTTGGCCTGATCGACCTTCGCCTGAATCTCCTGGTTTTCCAGCCGGGCGAGCATGTCACCCGCCTTCACTGCGGCACCGGGCGTGGCGGTGTATTCCAGCACACGACCGCTGATTTTAGCCTCCACCTGGGCACGCAGCTTAGAGCGCACCGTACCCACGACCTCCTCGGCAGCCACATGCGGCTGCAGCTTGGCCAGCTGTACTTTTACGACGACGCTTGGCAACGGCGTCGCAGGCTGGCTGGCCTCATGTTTGCCACAGGCAGCCAAGGTGAGCAGAGTAATGAACAGGAGAAATCGTTTCATGGCAGTTGTGGGTCAGTCGGATGGCTCTAGCTACAAGCTAGTGGGCAAAGAGACTCTGGCGCTCCTCTTATTTAGCGTTTTGCACAGCAGGAACCGCCTACGCCGAGTTTCTTAAGGATCGTTTCAGCAGGGCAAAAGCCGGTGAATGCGGACTGCAGCAGGTTGGCACCCACAAAGACCGTCAGCCAGATCCAGTCTGGATGGACATAGTGACTCAGGGCCAGACTGGCAAGGATCATGGTGCCGGCGAGGGCGCGGATGGCGTTTTCGAGTTTCATGGTGAGATAGGGTATCAAGGTCAATTTTGCAGAGACTAAGTTTAGCGGACAACAGTGTTGGGGTTATCTCTCTGGATGAGAGCGGTGTAACCCTCGACTGTCACTTTCACTTCGCGTCTAACGGCAGCGCTCTTTTCAGCCGCCTCCTTGCAGAGCATCGGCGTAGAAAAAGCTCACCGACACCGCGAGCACGGAAAGCGACAATATTTTGGTGGAGATAGGAGATTTCATAATGTTCCGCATTCAACTACATGAGTCTATACTCATACAGTCAAGTTGTGCAATTTATTTTGTTTAAATCACCTGTCCAGGAGCAGAGGGACAATGGCAT
>NZ_JAQSEA010000266.1:0-9804 GCF_029946185.1 Prosthecobacter sp. | reverse complement strand
AGACAGAGGCTGAACGGTTGGGTGGCCGACGTTTCATTCCTCTACACGCAAAAAACCCCACCTCGGCGGGTGCCGGGATGGGGTTTTGTGAGGGCTCTGAATGCGTCTTACTTCTTCAGATCAAAGCGATCCAGATTCATGACTTTGGCCCAGGCCGCGACAAAATCGGTAACGAACTTCTGCTTGGCGTCCTCGCTGGCATAGACCTCGGCGGTGGCGCGGAGCTGGGAATTCGATCCGAAGACAAGGTCCACTGAGGTGGCCATCCACTTCATGGCGCCGGTCTCGCGGTCGGCACCTTCGTAGAAGTGCTCACAGCGGGGCGAGACCTTCCATTCGTTTTCAATGCTGAGCAGGTTCACAAAGAAGTCGTTGGTGAGTGCACCTCGATTCTTGGTGAGCACGCCGAGGTCGGGATGACCGGCGGTGGTACCAAGTACTCTCATGCCGCCGATGAGCACGGTCATCTCGGGAACCGAGAGCGTGAGGAGCTGGGAACGATCCACGAGGTTCTCAGGCGCGGGGCGGTCAAGTTCGTGACCGAGGTAGTTGCGAAAGCCGTCATGCTTCGGTTCGAGCACAGCGAAGGATTCGACATCGGTCTGCTCCTGCGTGGCATCCACGCGACCGGGGCTGAAGGGCACTTTCACATCGTATCCGGCCTTCTTTGCGGCTGCTTCGACAGCAGAGCTGCCACCTAGAACGATTAGATCCGCGAGGGAGACCTTCTTGACGGACTGGGCGTTGTTGAAGTCTTTTTGGATCGTCTCAAGCACAGCAAGCACCTTGGCCAGTTGCTGCGGCTGATTGACCTCCCAATCCTTCTGCGGAGCGAGACGGATGCGGGCGCCATTGGCACCACCACGCTTGTCGCTGCCACGGAAGGTGGAGGCGGAAGCCCAGGCAGTGGAAACGAGTTCGGAGGGGGAGATGCCTGAGTCAAGGAGCTTGGCCTTGAGCTTGGCGATGTCCTGCTCGTTCACCAATTCATGACCCACGGCTGGAAGCGGATCCTGCCAGATCAGCGCCTCTTTGGGAACCTCGGGACCAAGGTAGCGGGCGACAGGACCCATGTCGCGATGGGTGAGCTTGAACCAAGCCTTGGCAAAAGCGACCTCAAACTCTTTCGGATTATCAAGAAACCGCTTCGTGATCTTCCCGTAGGCGGGGTCCATTTTCATAGCAATGTCGGTCGTGAACATGATCGGCGCATGACTCTTGCCTTTGACATGTGCGTCAGGCACGGTGCCCTGGCCTGCTCCATCTTTGGGAATCCACTGTTGAGCACCTGCGGGGCTCTTCGTCAGCACCCATTCATAAGCGTAGAGATTGGAGAGATACATGTGCGACCAGCGGGCGGGAGCACTGGTCCAGGCACCTTCGAGGCCGCTGGTGATGGTGTCCTCCGCGTTGCCTTTGCCGAACTTGTTCTTCCAACCAAAACCCATTTCTTGCAACGGAGCAGCTTCTGGCTCGGGGCCGACGTTCTTCGCGTCACCAGCGCCGTGCGCTTTACCAAAGGTGTGACCACCAGCGATGAGCGCGACGGTTTCCTCATCGTTCATGGCCATGCGACCAAAGGTTTCGCGGATGTCGTTGGCGGCGGCGAGTGGGTCAGCTTTCCCGTTCGGACCTTCAGGATTCACATAGATGAGGCCCATCTGCACGGCGGCGAGAGGCTTTTCAAGCTGGCGCTCATCCTTGTAGCGTTTGTCGCCCAGCCAAGTGGTCTCAGGTCCCCAGAAGATGTCTTCCTGCGGCTCCCACACATCTGCACGACCACCGGCGAAGCCGAAGGTTTTAAAGCCCATGGATTCGAGGGCGACATTGCCCGTGAGGATCATCAGATCGGCCCACGAGATCTTGTTGCCGTATTTTTGTTTGATGGGCCAGAGAAGGCGGCGCGCCTTGTCCAAGTTCCCATTGTCCGGCCAACTGTTCAACGGTGCAAAGCGCTGCGTGCCGTAACCGGCGCCGCCACGACCATCGCTCGTGCGGTAGGTGCCAGCGCTGTGCCAGGCCATGCGGATCATGAAGGGGCCGTAGTTTCCGTAGTCGGCTGGCCACCACTTCTGCGACGTGGTCAGGAGTTCAGTGAGATCCTTCTTCAAAGCAGCGAGATCGAGCTTCTTGAACTCCTCCGCGTAGTTGAAGCCCTCGCCCATCGGGCTCCCCTGCGGCGAGTTTTGGTGAAGAATTTTGAGGTTGAGCTGGTTGGGCCACCAGTCGCTGTTGGTCATGGCTCCGGCTGCGGTATGCCGGCCTGCTGCGGCGGGCACCCCCATCACCGGGCACTTCATTGCGCTGTCGGTGGCTTGGGCAGACTTTTCCTGTGCAGATGCGCACACCAATGGGCTAAATATCAAAGCGGCAAGCCAGGCCTTGGGTTGAGATGATTTCATGGTATTAGGTTGGTTTTTGGTTCCATGTCGCGGACATCGTTTAAGAGCCGAACATACAACTTAGTGCCAGAGATGTATTCATGCATCCAATGCATTGTCTGAATGCTTGCGATGCACGTAACGCATCATTAACCTGTCTCATGCGAAACGAACTCAATCTCCACCTGCTCGTGCAATTCGTCGTGCTGGCACGAACGAAGAACTTCACCCGCGCTGCCGAGGAGTTGCATCTCTCCCAATCCGCGCTGAGCCGCGCGATCCAAAAACTCGAAGATCAGCTTGGCCAGCCCTTGTTCGAACGCAAACCACGCGAGATCCTACTCACCGACCTCGGTGGGCTGCTGCTTGATCGAGCCAAGCAAATCATCAAGCTCATGGAGGACACATTTTCCGAGCTTTCGGAGGCAGGGCGGCGCGGGCGGGTGCGCCTCGGCGCCATCCCCACCATCGCCCCTTTCTTCCTGCCCAGCCTTTTGTCGAGTTTTGCGAAAAAGTATCCCGACATCTCCATCATCGTGCAGGAGGACACGACCGACATGCTGATCAAACGCTGTACTCATGGCGAGATCGATTTGGCCATCCTCGCGCTGCCCGTCTCCGCCAAGCACCTCGAGTTCGAGCCGCTTTTCGATGAAGAACTGCTCCTGCTGCTCCCGCTCGGACATCCGCTGGAGTCACAGAAAAATATCACCGCCGAGTCAGTGGACGACTATCCCTTCGTCATGTTGAACGAGGCCCATTGCCTCTCGGAAAACATTGCCTCTTTTTGCCGGAAGCAATCCGTGCAGCCCGTCACCATTGAGCGCACCAGCCAACTCGCCACCGTGCAGGAACTCGTGTCCCTCAACCACGGCGTGTCCATCATACCTGAAATGGCGCGGAAGATCGACAACAGCGTCCAGCGCACTTACCGCTCCTTCAGTGGCGAAAAGCCCTCCCGCACCGTGGCGATGATGTGGAACCCCGGCCGCTTTCAGTGCAAGTCCCTCCAGTCACTCATGCAGCACCTACGCATTCAAAAAGAGGACCTAAAACGAGCGGCACCGCAGCCGTGAAAGGGGAATCGTTCGCGAAGCATCCCGGCTGACACAAGGTTTCTGTGGACGAAAGCCGTTCCATGGTGTTTCTATAATCAACTGTATGATCTTATACTCATATAGCAGATGCTTTAAAACCCGCCTTCGCTTCATGCCCGCCGCACGTAAAAAAAACCTGCCCCCAGTCTCAGAAGAGGCGCTCACTTTGATCGCCTCCTGGTTTCGTACGCTCGCGGAGCCCAGTCGTTTGAAGATCCGGCGCGCTCGAGAGGAGGGCGCAAAAAACATCACCGAGCTCGTCACCGCCACCGGCCTGACGCAGGCGAATGTCTCACGCCATGTGCAATCACTCGTGGACGCGGGGATGGTGGGCCGCCGCCGCGAAGGTCTGACCGCCATCTGCTTCATCGCCGACCCCAGCATCACCGAACTGTGTGACAACGTCTGCAACAACCTCCTCAAACGTCTCTCTCAACAGGTGAAAAAGCTCGGCGGAGCCTGACCCCCATGCCATCATTTTCCATGATCTGGACCATCGTCATTCTCCTCGCCGGTATCGGCCTCTGGTATTGGTATGAAGGCGGCTGGGACCGCCGTCTCTTCAAAGCGCAACCCGGCTCAATCTGTGCGAACCTCAATGCCGGTCAGGCCAATGCGTGGCTGCGCGAACACCCCGAGACTCAGGTGCTCGACGTGCGGTCATCTGGCGAGTTTGAAGGCGGTGCGCTGCCCAAAGCGGTGAACATATCCATCGGTGACGCGGCCTTCGAAACCAAGGTCACTGCGCTCGACAAGAACAAGCCCGTGCTCGTTTACTGCGCCGGCGGCTTTCGCAGCCGCAAGGCCGTGGGCGCGCTGAAGCAGATGGGCTTCCGCAACATCCAGCACATCCACCGCGGCTACATGTCGTGGCAGCCCGACACCCAACCATGAAACACCTGCTCTGCACCCTCCTCGCCCTCACCGTCTCCCTATCTGCCGCCGAACCGGAAGTCATTCCGATCCAGGTGCGCGAGAACTTGCGCATCGTCTATCAAGTGACCGATGACGTGGCTCACGATGGCGTGAACAAGGGGCTGTTTTACGCCCGCAAACTCATCAACACCTACGAGAAGCAGGGCATCGCTGCTGATCAGGTCCATCTGCACCTCGTCTATCATGGCACGGGCATCGCCGCCGTGGTGAATGATGCGGCCCGCAAACGCCTCGGCGCGGATGCGGCCAATCCAAACGGCGAGATCCTCGCGGAACTCATCAAGCGCGGTGTGCAGGTGGAGCTGTGTGAAAACACCATGCAGCAGAAAGGCGTGAAACCCACCGAACTGATGCCCGGAGTCAAACTCGTCGTCGGTGCCTTCCCGCGTCTGATCGATCTGCAACTGCAAGGCTTCGCCTACATCAAGTTTGAGTAATCCACGGCTCCCACCATCAACCATGAAAACACACCGCTGGAATCCCTACCTCGTTGGCGCGCTGATCGGCGTGCTCAGCATCCTCACCTTTGCGCTGGCAGACAAGCCCATCGGCATCTCCACCGGCATCGCGCAGGCCGCTGGCGCATGTGCGCTGCCTGTGCTGGGCGCGGACGGCGTGACTGCCAATACTTACTGGGCCAAAAAAGCCGTGCCTGCCTGGGACTACGGCAGCCTGTTTGTGCTCGGCAGTTTTTTTGGTGCCCTGGTCAGCTCATTGATGAGCGGCAGCTTCAAACTGGAGAGCGTGCCATCCCTCTGGCGCGAGCGTTTTGGCCCCTCCGTCGGCAAACGACTGTTCGCCGCGTTCATCGGCGGTGTGGTCATCATCTTCGGAGCACGGCTGGCGGATGGCTGCACCAGTGGTCACGGCATCAGTGGTTCACTGCAACTGGCCGTGAGCAGCTGGACTTTCTTCATCGCCATGTTCATCAGCGGCATCGTCACCGCTTTCCTCCTCTTCCGCAGCACCTCCAAATCCTGATTTCATGCACACACCTCTCGCCTTCATCACCGGATCCAGTTTGCTCTGGGCCGGACTGCTCTTCGGCTTCATCTTTGGCGTGCTGCTGCATCGCGGCGGCGTCACGGACTTCAATGTCATCGTGAAGCAGTTCCTCTTTCGCGACTTCACCGTGCTCAAGGTCATGTTCACCGCCATCGTCGTCGGTGGCGTGGGCCTGTTCATCCTGCACGGCCAGGAGCTGTCCAACTGGCACATCAAACCGGCCACCATGCTCGCCGTGGTGCTCGGTGCCGTGCTCTTTGGCATAGGCATGGTCATCTACGGCTACTGCCCTGGCACCGGCATTGCGGCCATCGCTACAGGCAAGCTGGATGCGCTCGTGGGCTTTCTGGGGATGCTCGTCGGTGCGGCGGCCTATGCGCTGTGCTACGACTGGATCGCCGCGAACATCCTTCCGGTGGCGGATCTCGGCAAAAAGCGCCTGCCTGAACTCACCACGCTGCCGGAATGGGCATGGTATGCGGGACTGGTGGTGCTCGCGGCGGTTGTCTTTGCGCTCGTCGCTCGTTTTGAAAAATCCCGCTCCCAACCTTCATGAAACCCCAACGTCTGGTCATCATCGGAGGCGTGGCCGGTGGTGCCAGTGCCGCAGCGCGTGCACGCCGTCTTTCCGAAACCTGTGAAATCACCGTGCTGGAGCGCGGCCCCCATGTCTCTTTTGCCAACTGCGGCCTGCCTTACTTTGTGGGCGGTGAGATCTCGCAAGAGGAGGATCTGCTGGTGCAGACACCGAAGAGCCTGCACGCGCGTTTCAACCTCGACGTGCGCGTAAACAGCGAGGTCGTGTCGATTGATCGCGAGGCCAAAGTGGTGAACGTGCGCGAGCTGACGAACGGACGTGAGTACGCGCTGCCCTACGATGCGCTCGTCATTTCCACGGGGGCGGCACCACTGTCTCCGCCAATTCCCGGCATTCAGCGCGAAGGCCATTTCGTGGTGCGCAACGTGCCGGATGTGGTGCGGATCAAATCATGGCTCAGCGAGACCGGGGACACCCGTGCCGTGGTGGTCGGCGGCGGTTACATTGGTTTGGAAATGGCGGAGCAGCTTGTGCGGCATGGCGGCGTCTCCGTGACGCTCGTCGAAGCACTGCCGCAGGTCATGGCACCGCTCGACCCCGAGATGGCCGCGTGGCTGCATCTGGAACTCAAACAGCATGGCGTCGTGCTCTGCACCGGTAGCGCCGTAGCCGCATTTGAAGCACCGACCGATGCCGAGCCTGCCCGGGCCTCCGTGGTGGTGCTCAAAGATGGCCGCCGTCTGCCTGCGGATATCGTCGTGCTCGGCATGGGCGTGAAACCTGAAAGCGCCCTGGCCAGGGCCGCCGGTCTGGAGATCGGCGGACACGGTGGCATTCGCGTGAATGAGCGCATGCAGACGAGCGATGCGGCGATCTATGCCGTCGGCGATGTCGTGGAAGTGCGCGATGTCGTTACCGGAGCGTGGAGCCTGATCCCGCTGGCGGGTCCGGCGAACCGGCAGGGCCGCATCGCTGCAGACAACATCATGGGTCGCAGCGCCAACTACAAAGGAACGCAGGGCACGGCCGTACTGCGGCTCTTTGGCCTCACAGCAGGCTGTACCGGGGCGAACGAAAAGACGCTGCGTGCCACAGGCAGCCCCTACCATGCGCTGCATCTGCACCCGGCTTCTCATGCAGGCTATTATCCCGGTGCGGAACCCATCGCGATGAAAGTGCTTTTCGACCCGGAGACCGGCAGATTGCTCGGAGCCCAGGCAGTGGGCCGCGATGGTGTGGACAAGCGCCTCGATGTCCTGGCCACGGCGCTCAAAGCCGGCATGACCATGGATGATCTCGCCGAGCTGGAGCTGGCCTATGCGCCGCCATTTGGCTCTGCCAAAGATCCCGTGAATCTCGCAGGGATGGCCGCGCAAAACGTTCTCGCCGGAGATGTGGTGCTCGCGCAGTGGCATGAGATCGCCACGCTTGATCCTGACAAGACGCTCGTGCTGGACGTGCGACGTGCCGATGAGCGCGCCAAGGGCGGCATCCCCGGTTCCCTGCACATTCCGCTGGATGAACTGCGCGGACGTATGCACGAACTGCCGAAGGACAAGGAGATCATCGCCTCCTGCCAGAGCGGCCAGCGCAGCTATTTTGCGTGCCGCCTGCTAGCGCAAAACGGCTTCCGCGTGCGCAATCTCGCCGGTTCGTGGCGTACCTGGTCTGCCGCCCGGAACTCATGAGAAAAGCCGGTGCCTGCGGCACCGCAAGATAGGCCCAGCATTGCACCGCGACGTCCCGGCTCCATCCGGCATCTTGGAGCAGTCCTGAAGACGACCGCAGCCAGATCTGGCCGGAAACGCATTTCACCTAAAAACACCACCGCCACCGAACACTCCAAGGACAAACTGGATAACTCCGGATGGAAAAACGACCACGCCGAGTGGACCACCGATCACGAGGAGGCCGCCGCCATCCTGAAACGGGTGCAGGAGGAGCTCGCTCTCCCCAAGCAGCGCATCCGCGCGCACGAGGCGGAGATCGCCACGCACGAGCACGAGAAGACAGGGAGCACGCCAACCTCTACACATGTACACGCTGAAGCATGCCATGAGAAACAGAAGCAGAAGCACGAGGCCACCATAGCGCATCACGACCGCATCATGGAGGCGTTGCACCTGCTCAATGAAGCGCTGAAGTGACCGGCTTTCGGCATTGGCTGGCGAAGTGGAGCGCCCCTTCGCCGGTCAGATTTTGCGCAGCGCGCGCGGGATGCAGTTGGTCGTGCCGGTGAGCGTGGCGTCCTGGCTGAAAACCACTTTCGGGAGATCGGTCGCGACTGACCGTCCACCACGCTTGGTTGCGATGACGGGATGCTCTTTCAAATACTCCACGAGAGCCTCGTGAACGCTCAGCGGCTCGATCCGTGGCTCGCTTGCGTCGCGCAGGCGGCAGATCATGGCGAGCGGTTCGCCGTCGCGCTCGCAGCCACCGATGGTGAAGTGTGCGGCATCGTCCACCTCGCGGTCGTTTACTTTGAGCGAGACAACGCGTTTGCCGGGTGGATTCATGGCGGTGAAGACCACGGCGAGGCCAGAGGCGCGCGGCCCCCAGCCGCCGGAAAGCTTCCACGGGTCTTTGGAAAAGACGAGTTCCAGCTCGTTTTCGAGATAGTCGCGAAGCTGCCGTCCAGTGACGGTGCCGGACTTCATGCGCGTGTCGAGCGGCAGCATGTTCCAGAGGTCTGCGATGGTGATCGGGCCAGCCGGTAGAGGCGGACCAAAGCGGAAGCCATTGGTGAAGCCGACGTCGGCGCCAGTCATCTCGCGCACGGCGTCGGCGATGAAATCGTCGGTGTTTGTTTCGAGCACGTCGTAGCGCATGAGCTGCCGGCTCGTTTGGCCGACGACGGTGTTCATCCGCGCGCGATGCGGCGCGAGCGAGGCATCAACAAGGGCTTTTACTTTTGCGTCTTCGGGAAACTCGCGAGCGCGAATCGGGATGAGTCGAAACTCGTGGCTCGCGATGCCGCCCTTCTCGCCCAGCGTGATGTCGAGTCGCCCGAGAAAGGAGGCCATGGCGCCCGGCTCCACGATGAGCACCTTGCCTTCGATGATCGGTTCGACAGTGCGTTCGTGGGTATGGCCGGAGAGGATCACGTCGAGTTCAGGAATCTCGCGCGCAAGCTGGCGCGAGACAGTGAGGCCGGAGTGCGAAATGATGACGACGAGATCCGCCCGCTCCTTCTCGCGCGTCGCTTTCACGAAATCGCGCAGTCCGTCCAGCCGCGTGGAATCAAGGCCACGGACCTGCTTGGGCGGCTGGCGCACGGTCGTCGTTGGATCGGCGATGCCGATGAAGGAAACGCGGACGCCGTCCTTTTCCAAAGTGACTGCAGGTGCAAAGAGCCGCTGGCCCGTGGTGGTGTCATGGAAGTTGTAGGCGATGACCGGTGCGGCAACTTTCGCCATCAGCGCCTTGAAACGCTCCGGCCCGTAAACTACCTCCCAGTTTCCCGGCACAAACGCATCGAGCCCGAGTGCGTTCAACGGCGCGATCACGACCTCGCCCTGCGTCCATGCGGCCGGTCCGGAACCTTGCACGGCATCGCCGCTATCCACGAGAAAGCTCGCGCCGGCGACCGTTGCGCGCTCGCGATCGATCGCCGTCTTGAGTCGCGCGAAGCCGCCCATGTCCTGAATCTCCGGCGTTTCACCGGGCATATAGTCAGGGTGCGTTTCGAGTTGTGCGTGCGTATCAGCCATGTGCAGCAGCGTCACCCGGCGCCCGGCTGGCGGTGGAGGATTCTGCGTGGTGCGTCCGAGAGAGTGGCTGGCGGCAGCAGCCGCGGTGGTGGTGGCTAGAAAAGTGCGACGATTCATAGAATGAAGGGCTAAGGGAT
>NZ_JAQSEA010000265.1:5917-14721 GCF_029946185.1 Prosthecobacter sp. | reverse complement strand
AGCACCGATGCGCAAAGAAGGACAATCAGACAATGAGACGATCAAATACTCCCGTTTTCCACGGCTCTATGACTCCTCCACACGGGCCGTGTCTGCGGCGCGATGGGATCGAGGACGAGTTCGAGTAGGAGGACGAGAAGAACACTGCAACGACCAGCAATCATCATTCAACATTTCGAAATTCAACCCTCACACACACCGCACACCATGCCTGCTTCACAACGCCGCACACCGCTTGATCCCATGTCCATCCCCGGAGCTCTGCAGGAGATGGTGCCGAACTCATCCTTTCGCACGGTCACGCCGTCTGACACCCACCCCATCAAAGGCGTCCCGGCGCGCGCGCTCTATGTGGGCGGCACAGGGAACGTGGTCGCGATCAACGAAAACAATGTGGCCGTGACCTTCGTGGGCGTGCCTGCGGGGGCCGTGCTGCCCATCGCGACGAGTCGCGTGAACGCTACCAACACGACGGCTACAAACATCATTGCGCTTTAAGACTATGCTCGCACTCGGACTGTCTCTGCCTCTGGCTCAAACACCAGGAAATACCACACCTGGCGGCTCGAATGAGGTGCTGCTGCTGGCAGATGGCACGAGCGGCCTGCTGCTGGCGGATGGCTCCAGCTTTTTGATTCTTACCCCTTAACCCACCCACTCTTATGTCTGATAAAACACTCGCTGCATTGACCGCCGCCACCCCTGCCACCGGAGGACTGCTCTACGGCACGCAGGGTGGCGCGGACCGGAAGTTTACTCTGACGGCGGCGGGCGCGGCGATGATGGAGGCTGAGCACGCGATCCACCTGCCGCTGAGAGCGTGGGTGGAATCGACCGGTGACGATGGCACAGGGACTGTTGGTGACCCCGGCAAGCCCTACCTGACCATGCTGGCCGCCTACACTGCGGGTGCGCGCATGATGCACCTCGGCGCAGGCACGTTCGCGGGCATCACCAAGACGGGCACCATCGACCTGACCTACATCGGTCATGGGCGCGACAAGACCACCGTCAATACCATCACCTCGACGACAGGCGGAGCCATCTCGCTGCGCGATGTGGGGTTCAAATCGGCCACCCTTGGCTCGATCACCCTCTCATACGCTGGGACAGGCGGGGCTTCTGCGGGTGCGCTGACATTGCATCATGTGCTCGTGTCTGGTAATGTGACGGCCTCTGGAGAACAGGGTCGTGATGGTGAGGCTGGATCAGTTGACGGAGGCAGCGGGGGTTCAGGCTCAAATGTCACGGGACATGATGTCGAGATCGGCGGCAATCTGGTGCTGGCCGCAAGCGGAGGCGGCTTTCCTTATGACGACACAATGAACTCTGCGTCTGGAGGGAACCCTGGATCTCCAGGAGCAGTCACTGTGACGGGATTCCTGCGTGTGGCGGGCGTGGTGGACATCTCTGGTGGGGGCGGCAGGACGGGCGTGAATGGGGGTAGTGACGGGGGCGGCTCCAGCGCTGGCAGCATCACGGCAGACTCGCTCTACATTGGCGACTCGATCAATGGCCCGCCTGGCCCCCTTTCGAATCCTGCGAACATCCTCGTGAGGGTTGGAGGTTATATTAACAACATCAACTTGGACTCCTCGGCGTTCTACAACGGTGAGATCAACGGGCAGTGCCTGGTCTGCCCAACAGTCATGGGGCCATATTTGTCCTCAACAGGGCTCGTCTTAAGCCACATCAACGGCACAGCTTTCGGCACAAGCTAGCAACCTCTACCACCACGTGACACATCGAATAGCCCCATGAAACTCCCGCTCGATCCTTCTCACTTCGAAGTCCCCTTCTCTCTGGCCACCTGCATCTTCGGTGCGGCGGTGAGTGCGCTGGGCATTGTGGCGGCGACGGTGGCGGGGTGGTGGGTGAGGTTTGCGACGATTGATCCGCAGGAGCTGGCGATCCAGCCGCTGCATGTGGTGCTCATTGGCTTCATCATCGCGCTGGCGATGTTCATTGTGCTGATTTTGCGCGCGGTGTGGGGCAAGGGCATCGAGACGGTGAACCGCTTCAGCGATGCGCTGAACAACCAGGCGCAACAGATCGCGGAGCTGATCGAACTGCAGACGAGACGGGTGGAAAAGCTGGAGGCGCTGAGCTTCGACGCCCTGCGAGACGCCGCCATGCAGGCAGGCAATACCACATCACACCACAAGTCATGAACACCCGCACCTGCTACATCGCCATCAATGGCATCCGCAACAATCCGGGTGACGCGGAGGGGTGGACGGACCGGTTTGTGACGTGGATCAATACGCGGCTGCCGGACGGTGTGGTGGCGGAGAAGTTTGAGTATTCATGCAGCGCACTGCTGCGTCGCATGCGCCAGCGGCAGCGGGCGGATGAGATTTCGAAGAAGGTGGGCTACTACCGGCGTGCGGGCTATCGACTGGTGCTGGTGGGGCACAGCAACGGCTGCGACCTCATCGCGCGGGTGCTGGAGGCCTGCGGGGCGGAGATCGAGGCGGCGCACCTGATCTCTCCCGCAGCGGATGAGGAGGACTTTGCGGAAGCCATCCGCGAGGGGCTGATCCGCCGCATTCACATCTATGGCAGCCGGCATGATGCTGCGCTGCGCTTTGCCGCCGCCACGCGCCCGCTGATCAACTGGCTGGGCCTGGGCTATGGCTCGCTGGGGCTGCGCGGGCGGGAGTTTGCCGCGCTCTTCCCCGAGGTGGTGCAGGACCACAGCGACGACTCCTGCGGGCACAGCACCTGGCTGCAGCGCGGCCCGCGCTTTGAGGCACTGATGCAGGCCGTGAGCCGGAACGATTTCGCGGACCATCGGATACCATGTAATACCATCTTCTTGGGTGATGAGTGGCGGCCGGGGGATGCTGCGACGCATGACGCATGACGCATGACGAACCGAACGAATCCATGAACACCGTTCATCGCGGACTCCCCACGCCTTCCACATTCGACGCCATAGGATCGAGGACGAGTTCGAGGACGAGGACGAAACAGCGCCACTGACTACGACACCCTCACAGCGCATCCAGCATCCAGAACCAAGCAATGAACTCATGAAAAACCACGCACTCCTCCTTGTCACCGCCGCCATCTTGGCCGTCATGGGGCTGGGCTCCTGCACGAATCCGGCCATGCTGAAAATCACCACGCCCGCCGTGCAGGCGCAGATCATCGGCGCTTTGGAGAAGGACCTCCTGGCCGGTGGCGGCGCGCTTCTTATTTCTGGCGGCAGCATGAGTGCTGCTGTGGCCGCCATCACAGCGCAGGAGGTGCAGAACATCCCTGCGCTGCAAAGGGTGCTCGCACAGCAGAGGTCGCCGAAAAACCCCGGCTCGGCAGTGACGCCATGAATGCGCTGCTCGGCATCGCCGCCGTGGGTCTGCTGCTGTGGGGCATGCACCTGCTGCTAGGCCACAAGCCACCGCCACCAGGCTCCAATGAACTCTTCTGACACCCTCACACGCGCACCCCAAGCCTGCGGCATTTAAGAGATGCCTGAACTCTGAATCAAGCACGCAGCATCTTTAAACTTCAAGCTTTAAACTTCAAACCTCAGTCGCCCTCCCCTTCCCCATGACCGCTTTAGCCGACAGCTACGCCGCCCAATTCCACGCCTGCGCCATCAAGACTGAGCACGCTGCGGAGGTGCAGTCGGAGGCGGCGCGCATCATGGCCCATCGGACGCGCTACGAGGCTGTGGCTGCGCATTTTCCGGGCATGCCGTGGTGGGTGGTGGGCATCCTCCACTCCATGGAGTGCGGGCTGAGTTTTCACCAGCATCTGCACAATGGCGACCCGCTCTCCGCGCGCACCGTGCAGGTGCCAAAGGGCCGCCCGAAGAGTGGCCGACCGCCCTTCACCTGGGAGGTGTCCGCACGCGATGCGCTGGTGTGCGACGGCCTGGACAAAATCACCGACTGGAGCCCCGGCCAGGCGCTCGTCACTTTTGAAAACTACAACGGCACCGGCTACCGCAGGCGCGGCGTCCCCTCCCCTTATCTGTGGAGCTTCACGGACCAGTACCGCTGCGGCAAGTACACCGCCGACGGCCTCTACAGCCCCCTCGCCATCAGCCGTCAGTGCGGCTGCGCCTCGCTGATGAAGAATCTTTTTTAATCAGTCGCTTGACTATTTTTATTCGGACCCAATACCATAGTATGACATTGTTCAATACAACCGCCCGGCCCTGCCTCCAAGGCACCCGTGGCCCCTGCCACCAGCGCGGCCTCCCTGCCGCTGGAAAAGAGCCGTCGTCACCGCAGGAACACGGTCACACCCAGGCAGCGGGCCGCCACCGCACCGCAGCCGCCCCGGCACACGCGGCCGCATGATTTTCCACCCGTTTATTGATACCATTGAATACCATTAACTAATCTGACCATGCCAGCTCCAACAGTATCCAGCATCCTTCCGTCCAGCGGCCCGCTCAGCGGCGGCGTCAGTGTGACGATCACCGGCACAGACTTCACCGGGGCCACCGGCGTCACCCTTGGCGGTGCGGCGGCCACCAGCGTCACGGTGGACAGTGCCACCCAGATCACCTGCACCACCCCTGCGGGCACTGCCGGCACGGCCAGCGTGGTCGTCACCACACCGGATGGCACGAATGCGGCCAACAGCCTCTACACCTACGTGGCAGCGCCCACCGTCAGCGGCGTCTCGCCTGCCAGCGGACCGATCACCGGCGGCACGAGTGTGGTCATCACCGGGACCAACTTCACCGGGGCCACCAGCGTGACCCTTGGCGGCACGGCGGCCACGAGTGTCACGGTGGACAGCAGCACCCAGATCACCTGCACTGCACCCGCAGGCACTGCCGGAACGGCCAGCGTGCTGGTCACCGCGCCTGGCGGCACGAATGCGGCCAACAGCCTTTACACTTACGCGGCAGTGCCCACCGTCACCGGCATCACACCTGCAGGCGGCCCGCTGGGTGGTGGTGCCAGTGTGACCATCACCGGGACAAACTTCACCGGAACCACAGGCGTCACTCTTGGCGGCGCGGCGGCCACCAGTGTCACAGTGGTCAGCAGCACCAGCATTACCTGCACCACACCCGCAGGCAGCGCGGGCACGGCCAGCGTGCTGGTCACCACGCCTGGCGGCACCAATGCGGCCAACAGCTTTTATACCTACGCGGCAGCACCCACCGTCACCGGCATCACGCCTTCCGGCGGCCCGCTCAGCGGCGGTGCGAGTGTGACGATCACCGGGACGAACTTCACCGGGACCAGCGGCGTCACCCTTGGTGGCACAGCGGCCACGGGAGTCTCCGTGGTCAGCAGCACCAGCCTCACCTGCACCACGCCTGCACACAGCGTCGGCACGGCCAGCGTGCTCGTCACCACACCCAGCGGCACGAATGCGAGCAACAGCCTCTACACCTATGTGGCAGCGCCCACCGTCACCGTCATCGCTCCGACCAGCGGCTCAGCCAATGGCGGCACGAGTGTGACGATCACCGGGACCAATTTCACCGGGACCACGGGTGTCAACTTCGGCGCAGCACCCGCCACCAGCGTCACCGTGGTCAGCAGCACCAGCATCACCTGCACCACACCCATGGGCAGCGCGGGCACAGCCAGCGTGCTGGTCACCACCCCTGGCGGCACCAATGCGGGCACCAGCATCTACACCTATGTGCTGACGCCGCCCACCGTGACTGACATCTCCCCGCCCGCCGGTACTTCCGCAGGCGGCACCCCGGTGACGATCACCGGGACAAACTTCACCGCGGCTACAGGAGTGACCATCCGTGGCGTGCCTGCGACCGGCGTCACCGTCGTCAGTGACACCAGCATTATCTGCACCACACCCAGCGGCACCGTCGGCGCAGCGAGCGTGGCAGTCACCACCCCCAGCGGCACGGCGAGCACCAACCTCTTTACCTATGTGCAGCCGCCGCCCACGGTCACCGGCACCTCGGCCAATGGCATCTCTCCGGCCACCGGATCGACGCTGGGCGGCACCACCTTGACCGTCACCGGCACTTTCTTCAATGGGGCAGGCGGTGTGACCATCGGCGGCGTGCCCGCGACCAATGTCACCGTCAGCGGCGGCGATAACACCACCCTCACCTGCATCACCCCTGCGGGCAGTGTGGGCACGGCCAGCGTGGTGGTCACCACCGTAGGCGGCACCAATGCGGACAACAGCCTTTTTACCTATGCGCTGACACCCCCCAGCATCGCCAGCATCTTCCCCACCCTCGGCACCGCCGCAGGCGGCACCACGGTGACGATCTCCGGCCAGAGCCTCACCGGGACCACCGGCGTGACCATCGGCGGCGTGGCAGCCACCCGCGTCATCCTGGTCAATGACACCACCCTCACCTGCACCACTCCGGTGGGCAGCGCCGGCACTGCGCAGTACGTGGTGGTCACCACCCCGAACGGCCCCAGCACGGACCCCGTCCCCTTCACCTATGTGCTGGCGCAGCCCACCGTCATCAGCGTCTCACCACCCCTCGGCGCAGCCGCAGGCGGCACCAGCTTGAAGATCACCGGCACCCACTTCACCGCGGCTACAGGGGTGACCATTGGCGGAATAGCAGCCACTGGTATCACCGTGGTCAGTGATACCATTCTCACCTGCACCACTCCGGCAGGCCTTGCAGGCACGGCCAGCGTCCTCGTCACCGCAGCCGCCGGCACCAGTGCGGACAACAGCCTCTTCACCTACATCACGGCAGCGCCCACAGACACCTACATCTACCTCAAGGGTGGGCGCGGCGATGGCTTTGTGCCGCAATGGACGGGCCAGCTCGCCGAGGAGGGCACCACGGAAAAAGGGGAACCTTACCGCAATGAGTTTCAGAGCACGGCGCAGCTCGACAATTCAGCCTCCACCTCCAGTGGATTCACCAGCGGGTCAAACGCCTACTGGGGCCTGGGCTCCAGTTCTGTCAATGGATCCAATGCCATTGGGTTTGGCGGGCAGATGACCACGCCTGGCCATCTCACGAAGATCGTCGTCACCAAGGAAGTGGTCGGCAACACCGCGCAAACCGTGAACATCACCCCGGTCTTCGGCGCCTTGTCGGACTCTGTGTCTGGAGCAGCGCCGCGCCAGTTTGACAAGACCGCCACCTGGATGGTCTTCATTTCCAGCAATGGCCTGGGCTACAAATTCCGCAAAACCGACGTCGTCGGCTGGGGATCACAACGCCGCGACTAATCATATGCCATCGATCAATTCCAACTTCGACTGGGTGGACACACCGAACCCCGCCGAGCGCGGGTTCTCCATCACCGCGAAAGAATGCCCCAGCGATGAGCTGCCGGACTTCAACAACCACACCCTCTACTGGCGGGACTGCCCGCAATGGATCAAGCGGGCGGAGGCTGTTCCCGAGACCCTGCAAGGCTACACACTGGTACACGCCCTGAAGGCAGACTACCAGAAGCGCACCTTCATCTTTGGCAAAACCCGCACCGACGCCGAGCGCAACACACCCTTTCAGACCTCCTGGGTGAAGCGCACCTACCACTGGCCCACCGTGCTGCTGAAGCTCTGGTTTGAGAAAGGCAACCTGCCGCTCTCCTCGCAGTATGACAGCACCTCCGTCGCCACGGCAGCGCGCACCCACCCGCGCATGAAGATACGCGATGGCGCGGAATATCCCACCTGGTTTAAGATCAGCCGGTACCTCTCTGAAACGCCCTGGCCCAAGCGTGAGAACCGCTCCCCCACGCCCATCACCGACTCGCCCAACTGGAGCTTTGACGGCTCCAGCGGCAGCATCCCCGAGTGCCTGCACCCAGGCTGCCGCTTCCCCCGGTATCAGACCAGCGGCCAGGTCATTTTTGGTGCCGGCACGCCCGAGTCCGAGATCAGCGGCGATCTCGTGGCGCAGGAGTTTCCCCCGACACCGATGACCGACTGGGAGCGCCACCCCGTGGAAGACTCCACGCAGAACATCAGCGGCTTCTGGTTCCGCGAACTCGTCGAGGCCTTTCCACCGATCGATGACCGAGAGAGCACGCAGTAGCATTTTGTAAGAGTTAATAGCACGCAGCATTACTCCCATGATTTCAACCACCAACGGCAGCGTACAACCGGGAAGCTCATGGCTCTCGCGGCAGTGGGTCACCAAGACCCCGGGAGTGCGCGTATCCCTCGGCATCACGCAGGACAATGTGACCATCCGTGCACGGAGTACGCGGCCGAGGATTGATACGGATCAGACGAGCAATGTTTTTGGGAGTGAGCCATCTGCTGAAGCTGTGGCAGTGCCGGTGCCCGCGCCTGACCCTGAGCCCGCACCTGAAATTGAGCTTCCGCCTGTGCCAACGCCAACGCCAACGCCATCGCCATCGCCATCGCCATCGCCTTCGCCTTCGCCTTCGCCAACGCCATCGCCATCGCCATCGCCATCGCCTTCGCCTTCGCCTTCGCCTTCGCCTTCGCCTTCGCCATCGCCTTCGCCTTCGCCTTCGCCTTCGCCTTCGCCTTCGCCTTCGCCTTCGCCTTCGCCATCGCCATCGCCATCGCCATCGCCATCGCCATCGCCTTCGCCATCGCCATCGCCATCGCCATCGCCTTCGCCTTCGCCTTCGCCATCGCCATCGCCATCGCCATCGCCTTCGCCTTCGCCTTCGCCTTCGCCTTCGCCTTCGCCATCGCCTTCGCCTTCGCCTTCGCCTTCGCCTTCGCCTTCGCCTTCGCCTTCGCCTTCGCCATCGCCATCGCCATCGCCTTCGCCTTCGCCATCGCCTTCGCCATCGCCATCGCCATCGCCCACGCCTTGGCCTTGGCCTTCGCCCACGCCTTGGCCTTCGCCCACGCCTTGGCCTTCGCCCACGCCTTGGCCTTCGCCCACG
>NZ_JAQSEA010000265.1:0-5817 GCF_029946185.1 Prosthecobacter sp. | reverse complement strand
CCTTGGCCTTCACCCACGCCTTGGCCTATTACATAAACATATAGTATGCCCGACCATATCGTTCTCATTCCTGAGAGATACCGCCTTGGAGACACTCTCAGCTATAAAGTAAGGCGAGTACCGTCTATCCAATGCAACAGACTTACAGTGTGCTGCCCGCCGTCATGGAGATTCCTCTACCCATCAGCTTCTGACTTTGTTGACGTAGAAGAAACGCTGGACGGATACGGCGAGCGCAAAGTGATCAAGGAATTGCAAAGCAGATGGTCAGCAGCTGAGTTCGTCAAAATCGGACATCAATTCAAGCCAGTAGATATTGATATTCAGCCTCCCATTACATGGCCGCAAGCTGTGGATGTCGCGATTGCCCCTAGAAAAAAAGACAGCAGCAGCCCACATCGCAACTGGAGCGGATGGCAGCAGCTAACGCGCTCTTTGGTAGCGGACGGCCTTGTCGTTGAAGCACTCGGACGCAAAGATCAATCCTTTGATTGCGCGATTCGTCTCACTGAGAGGCTGGATTGCATGTCCGCAATCATAGAACGTGCAAAATTGGTTGTGGCAACGGATTCCGCCGTGGCACATCTGGCTATCTTGCTAAAACGCCCTTTAGTAGTTTTGTGGGGAAAACCCGTGGGCGTAATTCCATGTCAATCTTATACACAGGGGTGCCATGCGCGAATGGAGTCACAAAAACGCTCCGAAGTATTTCATGTGGAGAATGCATGGATCGACATCGACCACGCCATCGCAGAAGTAAGGAGGATCTTTGCATGTCTAAAATAGCCGGACTCGTTACACAGTGTGTATTGGAGAGTCCGCTGAAGCAGTGGCTTGAGCGGCAGTGCAACAATGCAGGTAACAACATCGATTGGTATGACGTGACTCGAAGCACCGCTGAGTACAAGAAGCGTTTCGAAGATGCTGATGCCGTGATGACATGGAACTGCCGCATGCCGCACTGGTGGCTTCAGTCCAGAAAAAAACCCGTGTTGCACCTCGACAACTCGCTTATTAACCAGCGTGCTGGAGTTTTTGTGGATAGCTACGGATATTTTTCCCATTCACATCTGTGTAGAGACCGCCTGTGGCAGGCATCGTCCGAAATTGATCTGGTGAAAATTGCTGAAAAAGAGTTCGGATGGAAAGCCTTCAGCAACGGAAATCCTGACGGGCCGATCCTCGTCGCCATGCAATGCGAAAATGACTGCAACATTCAGTTTGAGTTTCCACTGGCAAAGCATACGCAGCACAAAAACCAGCTTTTCATTGATTTATTGAAGGATAATCTTCCTTCCGAAGCATCCGTCTTGATAAGACCCCATCCAAGAGAGCGCGCGAAGTTCACCATGGAAGAGCTGCCATCAAACTGGACGCTCAACATGGAGGGAGAGTTCAAACACGTGCTGCCCACGTGCTCTGCACTGGTGACCGTGAATTCCACATGTGCCTCGGAAGCGGTATTACTGGGTATCCCAACCGCAGTCCTCGGAACCGGCGTGTTCACGGGTTCTGGTGTCATGTTGGAATGTCATCTCGAGCCACAACAAGTTGCCCAAATCCGAAGCTTTAAGACGTTGCAAGCACAGCAGTACTGCGGCGCTTTACGCACACGATCCTTTATACCCTACTGGCCAGAGGATAGTTATAATAACCCGGAATTCAGGCTGTGGCTTGAGTGTATCAATGACAGGAAACTGTCATCATGACTGACACGCTCTCTCTGTTTTTATTAGTTATAACTATTCTTCAACTACAAGCATACTCTGACTCGGCCCAACCCGATTCAGCCCGTTGACTCAACACCTCCACCACCATGATTACGTTTGTAGAATTGATGAAACAAGTAATGGATGCCCCCAAGCTACGCACAAGAGAAGCGATCTGGCATCTCTATCTCACAGAGATCACTGATGGGAAAGCTTTGGAATTTGGTGTCTATAAAGGCGGATCTATTAACTACATGGCCGCAGTATGTCCCGAGGCTGCCTTCCATGGGTTTGACGGATTCATAGGGCTCGCTGAGAGCTGGAGAAATCTGCCCGCGGGATATTTTTCCACAGACCTAAGTAAGCTCAAATTCCGCGAAAATGTGATCTTACATGTCGGAGAATTTGAAAAAACGCTGCCGGAGTATGTTAACCTTCCTTCTGGCAGACTGCTTCAGGCCATTCACATCGATTGCGATCTTGGTTCCTCAACGGCCACAGCATTACGCCACCTGACTCAGCAGATCATTGAAACAAAACCGCTTATTCTGTTCGATGAGTTCTACAACTATGCAGGCTATGAGCAACATGAAGCCGGAGCATTTAGTGAGTGGAGCACTCAAAACGCAGTCAAGTTTGAAATCGTCGCAAGAACCACTCATGAGCAAGTTCTAATTCGAATACTGTGATGTCGCTGCAACCTGACTATCTTTTACGAGAGAGTGGTTGAGCACCAACCAAACTGCTTTTACTGATGGCCTCAGGCGAATTGAAAAATATTCTATTTGGTCTGGTCAACGGGAACAAGAAAGATCATAAATGTCAGGGATTTACTGCGCACTTCCACGCCAGTCTGTTTGCTTGTCACGAGCCATTCGTCATCAGGAAATTTCACTTCAATGCTATTGGCTTTATTTGACGACTTCCATGTGCCGGGATGCTTGTTGCCCACCTTTGTGATTCTGAGCGCAACGCCATCGGGCTTGAAAGTTACAGTACCATTCAGAGGACTGTCTTTCTTCTCGTTATGGACCCCCCAAACTTTACCCCAATCAATGTCTGGGGTAATTCTTCCCACTTCGATATCCGCACGAATTTTATTCAACTCTGTGACAGTTTCGAGTTTGGGTCCACCAGCCGTTTTGAGAAGACCGTCGATACGAGCTATGATGGACTTTTGAATGGGTGCGAGAGCCTTGGTACGAGCCTGATCGTAAAAGGAAAAAAGCTGAGCGGCGCTAGCTTGCGGTTCTGGCACAATCTCGCCGGACAGCTTGATCTTGAGCTGGCTGGTGAGCAACTCCGCCCCAGCGGTATCCCCACTGGAGACGAGTTTGGTGATGAGCGGCGTGCCGGCCTTTTCCAGAGACTGGTTCAGGCGCTCCACGGCTTGGGCGGCCTGTTTGCGGTAGTCCTTGAGGATGGCATCCGGGGAGTCGGCGAGGGCGGATGAGGAGGCGACGGCAACAAGCAGGAGGGAGAAAAGCAGGTGTTTCATGGGAGCACGGTTGAGTGGCACGAAGATACACCTAGACGAATGACTGCAAGCTGAATTGGAATTTAAGATGGTCTGTTGAACACATAAAAGAAACGCCAGGATCAATACAAGGATTCCTTAGCCTCATGTGGCGGTACGTGACCACTCCATCACCTGGGCACGGGAGGGGCTCCCACGCGCTCATTTTCAACCCGCAGAACTTAGACCCAAGTCATTACAGATCATTTTTTTATCCTAACCATTCATGTACATGCTGCGTGGCATTTTCTCCTCGAGAAGAGAGTGGCCGCAGGGCCGCTCTCCCAGCGCGGCGCACAGGCCATCGGCCGCCAGCTCCTGCAAACGGGGATCCAGACCCTGGGCACGCCCCCTGAGGACGGCATTGCCGCCGCCAAGGCCAGCGGCGTCTTCGACGTCGTCCGCCAGCAATACAACCGCGACGACTCCCCGCACTTTATGGATGAGGACGGCAACCTCCGCCCGCGTGATGAGACCCGCCAGCAGGACTTCCCTGCCCCCCGTGACTCTCAGACCCCGCAGCGCGGAGCAGGAGCGCCACCCCGCCCCGCGTGGAGCGCCGGGCACGCTGCCGATGGCGATTCCAGAAGCAGCCCCCGCACTTCCCCGCCTGTGTCCAATGATACCATACCTTGGTATATGCCACCCATCACCCCCGAGGATCTCGATCCTCAGCGCCTCGATGATGCTGACGCCGCAGGTTTCTATTCCGCCCTCAACGGCAGGCCTGAGGCCCATGACCTCGTGCATCGCACCCCGAGCGCATCCACGCCCAAGCCCGAGTTCAACGATCTCGTGTACCGCTACAGCGGCAGGCCAGAGGAGGTGAAGGACCAAAACAGAGGCTTCTACCAAAATGTTGCCGACGTCCACGGTGCCTCACCGCAGATCGCAGCCAGTGCAGACGCCTTGGCTCAGAATGGAGGCAAACAACCTGGGCAGGGCCCCGTCCAGCCTCTCGATCCTAAAGCGACACTCAAGCAGCCCTCCACAGCAGTACCTCCTCCTAGTTCTGCCAATGCGTCACCAAATCCGCCGAGTCCGAGTGGGGCCGATCCCTTGACCAAGCTAAAAGAACATGTCGCCAAATCACGCAATCCGATTTTCATCAAAGACTATTATGATGAAAAAACACCCCTTGAAGAAAAACTGCTTCTCAAGCAACTCCTTCTTTCCTTGAAGGCCCCTCCAGGTGAAAAACTGCCCCTGCCCATTGCAAACCTGCAGCACTGGCTCAATGTCGAAAACCGCCCTGCCGCAGAGAATGAAGGACCTTTGGAAATTCCATTCGAGAATTTGTCGAAATTTGACGTGATGAAAGATGGAGGGGAAAAACTTCTCAAGTATTTCGGCACCCATCCGGACAAAGCGCTCGAACAAAAAAACATGTTTGACTGGCTGCGGTCCCATCCAGACGCCGCTGGCATCGGAAGTTCTGTTCCGGATACCCATTGGGATGCTCAGGTTTCCGGGAGAGCACCTGGGGTAAGCGGTTATTTTGGGTATGCCCGCCCTGGAAACGAAGAATTTTTCTACGGGCTGGGCGACGCCACACTGACAGGTAACTCTTCTGGAATCAAAGGATCTGTGGACAAGAACAATGCTGCCAGAGCGGAGGGCAATATCGTTTATACACTCAAAGACCGCTATGATTGGAACAAGAATGAAGGTGTCACCATACCCCTCACCATGGAAATGATTCAAAAATATCTGCCCAAGGGCGTGCCTCTGATCACTCCAAAAGGCAAGACCATTCAAATCAATGATTCGTTCCTCCATGATCTTGAGAAGCGAGGACATGGAAGAAGCTTCGATATTCAGTCAAAGAGTCCGCCCTTCAGGTACGAATTTATTCAACCCAAGCCGGGGCATCCACCCACGCATCAGGTGTTTCCCGCGCCGCTAAAGGAAAATTTCCAGATTGAAGACCCTGGAGTATTTCTATAACATTACCCGCATGCACCCCAGCCTTCATCGTTGCTGTATCATCGCCTTCCTCCTCCTGAGTAGCATGGCCTTGCCAGTTACGGGCAGGGCGCAGAATACCTCACCCTTTCTGAACTGGGACGAACTGATGGCACATGCCGGATTGGTGGGCATCAGCGCGAAAACCAAGGATCAGTTCAGATGCGATGTTGCTTTTGTTTCTGCGCGGAACATCTCAGTGGTCAAAGCCTCTATCCTGCTGACTTCCAACGAGTGGGCCTATCTCAACTCCAGCATTCCCAACCATCTGCTGCACCCTTGGGGACTGGGCAAAGTGGACCTCGCCACATGGAAACACCTGGTAGATATTATTCTTCCCTTTGAGGGCACCGTGAATGTTGACCGCCTCAAGATGGACGACAAATTCACCATCCTGCGCCACCAGAACCTCCGTTCCATCCGCTTGTACATGCTCTCTCCCAATGCTGACGGCAAAAGTGGCATGCTGTATTACTTTTTCCACAAAGACGAGCCGTAGGAGTAAGTGCGTAGCGAGTGAAAGAAAACATGCCAAGAAAACATGCCGGGCATTATTTGAGTTAGCCCAACACACCACTTATCTGCAATGGGTTGCTGCGGATTGAAGCAGCCGACCGTTGGCGCGCG
>NZ_JAQSEA010000264.1 GCF_029946185.1 Prosthecobacter sp. | reverse complement strand
TTTTTCTACGACGTCCGGCAGCCTTTCAGCAGCAAAGAATTGACGGCTCACGATAATCAACCGCGCAGCAAACCTCCGCTTGCACCTTCGCGCCCTTCCGCCTTCATGCATGCATGATCGCCTTTCTCCGTGGCCTCCTCGCCGAAGCCTTCCCGCACCGTGCTATAATTGACGTGAACGGTGTCGGCTACCTCGTTCTCATTCCGCTCACCACCTTCGACAAGCTGCCGCAAATCGGCGCGGAGGTGCAGTTGCTCACGCACTACCACGTCACCGATCGCGACCACACCCTCTTCGGCTTCATCACCGCAGATGAGCGCGATCTCTTCCGTCTGCTCATGGACCGCGTCTCCGGCATCGGCCCCAAGATGGCCCTCAGCGTACTCAGTGGCATGCCCGTGGCCGCTTTCAAAGATGCCGTCATCAGCGGCGATGTGAAGTCCCTCTCCCGCATCAAAGGCGTCGGTGGCAAGACCGCCGAGCGCATCGTACTCGAACTCAAGGACAAGGTCGGCGTCGTCGATGCCTGGCAGGCCTCCCGCACCGCCAAAGGCGCGCACGATCCAAAGCAGGAAGCTCAAACCGACGCCGTCCTCGGCCTCATCGCCCTCGGGTACAAGCAGACCGAAGCCATCAAAGCCGTCAACGAACTGGCCAAGCAGCCCGGCATCGATACCGCAGACAAGCTCATCCGTGAAGCACTGCGGAGCATGAACTAAAGTAGCCTTGTTGCTGTGCAACAAGGGAGGGGAAGGGGGCTTGAGATGAAGCCATTCATTCCCGAGCCTTGAGATCTTAGTTAGATAATTTTGTCTAAAACAGAGCGCTTAAACCAAGCTGGTATCTGATCTGTTTTCAGTTCGAGCCTTCGCCCATCGGTTATCTCTGCAAGCCATGTATGATTATGGTCGGCATTGTCTGTGGAATTATCGAAGATGTAGGCTCGGTTGGTGAAGCGGATGGCGGAAATGAGCAAGCCCAGCGAACGATGATACCGAGCCTCTACGCGATCATGAGGCACATCATGTCCATTCAGTTTCACGCGGTTTTCCACGCGGGAGATGTTGATGGCAGGGTCATCTGTGGCCACATAGTACAGATACGTCCGGTATCCTGCTTGCTGGGCCTTCTGCAGCAATGCCACTTTGCTCGCGTGAGACATCACCGTTTCAAATGTGAAGTTTCGGCGTGCCGCCAGCAGCTTGTGGCGAAGAAAGTCCGCGAGGACAGAGGCAATATAGCTGTTCATCGTGTCCTGAGGAAAACACAGTTTGTCTTCAGCAAAACGCAGCTTCTGCACAGTTTCCACAAGTCCATGACGGATGAGTAATTCAGAATTGATAACCAGCGGCAGTACCTCTTCCGCCGTGGTGTGGACGCCGAAGGCTCGCATATCCAAATATCCGTGCTCTTTGACGGACGCCTCAATTTCGTCTGGATTTAAGTAAACGCCCAGCAGTGACTCTGGCAGGTAGGATTTCAATACACTTTTGCCAGATCCGTTCGGTCCCGCAAACATGCGCATTCTGGGTGTGTCCTGGCTCACTTGATCAGATAAACCGTTCCGGATTTTACCCTGATTGGAGGCTCTATCTGCTTGATCACTTCCTTGTGTCCATCGGGGAAGACGCGATAAACAAAGGCTCCCTCAGTCTGCAATACGCTCTGGCCTGAGGCAAGCACCCGCTCACGCGCGGCAGCGAAAGCCTGACCAGACACCGCAGGAAACTGGCTTTCGAGCAGCTGAATTTCGAGGTCGGACATGAGGGCAAGATAAAGCTTCAGGCCGGCTTATCAACAGCATCCTTCGCCGCAGTCTGGTGACCTCGGCTACGCAGCCCGATTCCGAAATTCCGGGGTCAGGAGCTCCCTCGCCTTGATCCGCATCACTTCAAACTCTTGATATATAAAATCAGGCTCTCAATCTGCCCGTCATTCAGAATGCCCGAGTAAATGGGCATACCCGTGTCAAACTTCTCGAAGCCCTTCACGACTTTCGCGCTAGGGTTGGTGATGGACTCTTTCAGATAGGCTTCATCCGCTTTAAACTTGCCCTTCTCCCCCTTGGCGATCTCACGCTCGCTGCCGTACAAGCCTTTCCAGCTCGGACCCACCTTGCCGACCAGCGTCCCATCCGTGCTGTGGCAGGCCATGCAGCCATACATTTGATACAGGCGCTCGCCTTCCACCGCAGTGGCTTTCACCGTGGCCACAGCAGCCGCTTTACGCGGTGTGAGGTCCACCTTCAGGTTTTCGTCGAAGCCTTCTTTCTTTGCGTCAAAAGTCATGAGCTCCCACGGTGAAAAATAGGCCGTGTTCTCCGCCTTGTCACCGTCCGCGCTTTTCAGACCCCAGCCAATGCGCATCTGGTGCATGCCTGCCTTCATGTCAGGAAAACCCACCAGCACGCTCATGCCGTCCTTGCTCAGGTAGGCGCTGCTCGCGGTCATCCATTCCTGACCGCTGCTGCCGTCCAGTTTCAAATGCGGCGATCCATATTCAAAGGTGCGTTTGTAGTTCCAGCGCTCGCCGTTGAAGCTGTCGGGATCGGTGGCCAGCTTGGTATCCAGCTTCTCATTAAAGCGCAGCAGCAGGCCCTTGTCCGTTGGCGTCACTTCCTTGAGCAGCACGCGCGGCTTGTCCGTATAGCGCACACGAGCCAGCCCGCTGATCTTCTTCACTACCGTGCCCCACACTTGGAATCCGACGACATAGAGCTGCCCGTCCGCCGGATTCACCACCGCATTCAGCGTGGGAAAATCAAAGTTGCGGTTAAAGCTCACCACGGCGGCCTGCGGCTTTTCAAAGTGAGTGTTCATCAGCACGCGGAAAAGCTCTGGCCGGTTGTAGCCGATGTGGATCAGTTCATCATTCAACGGTCCCATCTTTGCATCCAGCAGCCACGTCTGTGTCACACCACTCGGATTCACCGGATGCGGCATCCACGTCAGCGGTTCCGTGATCGTCTCAGGGTATTTTTCCTTCGGAGCAATCGTCGGCAGATGCCCATAGAAGTGATGATCTGAAATGATGTGCAGCGGTGTGGACGGCACGTAGTTGCCCTGCTGATCGCTCGCCGTCACCAGCCCCGTCTTCGGGTTCACACCGATGAACGGCTGCCGCAAACCATAGCCGATGACCTCCATCGACTTTCCATCCGCCGCGATCTTGATCACCGTGCCATTGTGCTTGCCGTAGGTGGTGCCTTCTTGCCCGCCTTTGGAGATGAACAACTCACCTTTGGGGCCGAGCTTCATCGAGTTCGGGAACTCGCGCGTCTCCGCTGTCTGCGCGAAGAGATTGCAAAACATTTCATAGCGGTCGCACTCCTTGTCGTTGTTGGTGTCCACGAGCTTCCAGATGCCGTTGCGGTCAAAGACGAACAGATCAACATTCAACAATGAACTTTGAACATTGAACGTTGAATTCTTCGCGTCTGGCTTCGTAGTTTTATTGTTCAATGTTCGTGGACGCGCAACAATGCTCATCGGCTCATGCAGTCCGCTGGCGAAGCGCTTCCATGTGACCTTTTCCAGATCGCCTTTCAGGCCGGAGATGAGCCACACGTCGCCATCGAAGGTGACGCCTGCTGCGTCGCCTTGGTCATTGAGGAAGGCGATGTCCGCGAGCCGCACATTGCGCTTCCATGGGTTGTCGAGAGGCCGGGGGATGTCGTCGATGACGTAGGCGTCCGATTTGGTGGAGAGGGTGGCGGTGGTGGTGATGGTTTGGGTCCAGAGCGTGTGAATTTCAGTTTCCTCAAAGAATGCTTCTTTTTTTGATGATTTTCCCATGACCCAAGGACTCTTGGGACTGAGGCAGAACATCTCTATGATCTCTGGCCTCACGCCAGGCTTAATCGTTACTGTTCGTGGCTGGTCATCACTACCACTTCTCGATGACAAAGAGCCATTGGTCATGCCGGTTTCATCCTCCATCCCAAGCTGTCGTTGGTACTCCTTGAGTTTCTCGGGCGACAGGGATTTGACCCAGCGCTCCTGCTCTCCGCCATCATAACTTGTGATGTATTTTAGCTCAAAACTTCTTGGTCCCACGGTGATCTGGCGAATGAGTAGTGGCGGATTATGCTGATTAACTCTTGGTTTGGAGCTGAGAAGCTCACGGACGCTGACGCCGAACACTTCATAAACCAGTGTGAGTCCCTCCTTGGTCTTCTCGACACGAAGAAATTGTCCCACTTTTGAATCAAGCGGCCCCCGTCCCACCTCCTCCTTACTCGGAGTAGGCTCACGCGGATCGGTGAGACTTGGCGTGTCCCCCACCTGCCAACCCGGATAAATCCCATTCGCCAGCCACACCTTGCCAATCGGCTTTGGCAGGTACTCCTGACCGTCCTTGGTCTTTTGCCCGGCCACGTGGTAGGAGCCGGGGGCGAGGGCATCGGGGGTGACGGGTGGTTTGCCGGGTTCGCCTTCCCAGATGCAGGCGATACGGAGGAGGTCTGTGTCAAAGCATGCCCACAGATTATTGCCAAGGTTTAGGATGATGCCGCGCGGCGTCAGGTTGTCCTTGGGGAAGCCTTCTCCCAGTTCACGGCAGTCCAGCACGCTGCTGAAGAACGGAAAATCCTTCTCCACAAAGTCACCCCACGGCGAATGCGTGGCGGGGGCAGCGGGCTTGTCTGCGGCGAGTGCGGCAGCAGCAAAGGACAGAAACACGAGGAACGGGCGAAACTTCATGGAAACACAGAACAGGCGTGGCGGGCCGAATCTGTCAATCATGGAGTGGACCGCACATCCCATGTGCGGTCTGGTTTATCCAAGAGGTCGGAACCGCAAATGGAGAGTGCGGACCATTCGTGCTGGGTCATTCGTACCGCACTGCCGCACACACCATCTCCAGCACGCGATTCAGCGAAGCCGCACCGCTTCCCTCCATAAACGCATTCCCTGGAATCGGCTGCCAGTTGTCGCGATCATGCTTCTGCTTCGGCTGCGGAATCCGCGTCAGCGTCGGATCATACTGCCCATCCTTGCCGCCCAGCTTGTAGATCACCAGATCCAACGAAGGCACGACATAGAGACAAAAGCCACCCGCTCCCGACTTCCAAAACGCATCCTTCGGCGCGCCCGCCACGTGCCCGTCTGCATTGTGCTCAAACTGCAGCGAGAACGGCGTGTGCGGATTGTACGGACTCCAGGTCTGGCACTTCTTAATATACTCCGCCGGCACGATCTGCTGGTCCTTCCACTTGCCACCATGCGCCAGGCAATAGCCCATGCGCACCACATCCGTGGCATGCAGCGCCGTGCTTCCCGCTCCATTCGCATGCGGCATCACGAAGTCGCCGCGATGAAGGCAGTAATCCCACGCACCCCAGCCCTGCGGCTTGGCCAGCCGCGCATCAATGAAGTCCTTCAGTTCCATGCCGGTGACGTGGCGCAGCACAATGCTGGCGATGTGCGGGGAAGGGGATGAATAGGAGTAGCCCGCACCCGGATCGATCCAGAGCGGCACATTCAGCGATGACTTGTCCAGGTCCTTGATGTTCTGCCCCGGCACCGGCTTGAGCTGTTTCGGCTTGGGGTCACCTTTGACATAACCCGTCGGCGACTGCCCTTCGCCCCAGTAGCCGGCTGTCATGCAGAGCAGTTGCCCTAGCTTGATATCCGCCTTGCGCGGATCGTTCAGCGGAAAGGCTTCCGGCAAATACTTCTCGGTAAACACCTTTGTATCCAGCCCCTCAGGAATCTTGTCCTTAAACTCATGCAGCATGATGCCGCACGCGATGCTGCAAAAAGCCTTCCCCGTGGAGGCCATGTCCGGATTGCTGTTGCGGCTGGCACGGCCAAAGTACTTCTCAAACACCAGATGCCCCTTGTGCACCACCACCAGCCCGCCGTTTCCAGTGGAGCGCTCGGTGAGGGTATAAGCAGGCTCCAGCTTCACCAAATCCATGCCGCCCAGGTCGCGGCATTCCTTCTGCGACTTCGCCTCACGCCAGCCACCCTCGCTATCGGGCGGTGGAAAATAAAGATCCGCAGCGTGCAACGATGCAGTGGCGAGAACAAGTGGGGTCAGAAGTCGGAAACTCATGGTGCGTTCACCATGAAATGCCCCACCTCATCTGACCAGCTTCATTTTGCCCGTCTCAAAAACTCCTGCGCACACCAATCAGGACACCCAGCGCATCCAGACCCGGATTCGGATTCGTCTGGCCTCCGTTGGACATGTGCTGAAACATCGCACTCGCGTTGACCGACCATTTGTCGGTAAGCGTGTGCGAGACACCGAGCTGGGTGTACCAGTTCAGCGTGAAATCTTGGCCCTGACCGCCGGGAGCATCCTGCGAATCGATCCAGCCCACACCGCCACCACCCGAGCCAAAGACGCTCCACGTCGCGCTTGGGTTCCACCATTCGATCACCCCGCCGCCGGAAAAGCCGAGGTAGCGGTTCTCAGAGCCCGTCTCGATGAAATTGGCCATCGCAGAAAATTTCTGCCGCACGATGAGCGCGGAGCCATTGCGGAAATGGAATCCGAACCACTCCGGCGTACGCCAAGAAACGATGAATGGGATGATGCGATAATTAAAGGTGGTATCTCCTCCGACCTTCCACAGCATCCCTGTTTCAAACTCAAGGGCACCTTTGTCCCAGGGCTTGAGTTCGGTAGGTACGGGTGACTTGGAGAAGCCCGTCGTGGAGACCACCAGCGCGCAGGCAATGCAGGAAAGGAAACGAATCATGAGCCCTTCTAAGCTCTTTCCACACATTATCCAGTGCGGAGTTTTCGGCGATAGCTCACCAAGGCCGCTTTTGAAAGACTCTGGAAAAAGGGCTCGCAGGTTGAAAAACTCTTTTTCTTATTATCGTGGATGCGGAGGGCCTTTTACCCGCTATGACGTCCTCCCCAGCCAAATCTGAATCCATCCATCCTTTCCTCATGAGCTCCACCCGCGTCCTCCTCACCACCACCTCATTCCAAGACACACCCGGACGGCATCACGACCTGATGGCAGCCGCCGGTTTTGAGGTCGTCATCGAACGCGGCCCGCTGCCTGAATCCCGCATGCTCGAACTCGCCGGCGAGTTCGACGCTTTCATCTGCGGCGATGACGCCATCACGCGCGCCGTGATCGAAAAATCCCTCCCGCGCCTCAAGGTCATCAGCAAATACGGCATCGGGCTGGACAAGATCGACGTCAAGAGCGCCACCGAGTACAAGATCCCCGTGTTGTTCACACCGGGCGTGAACCACACCACCGTGGCCGAGCACACGTTCCTGCTGCTCCTCGCGCTGGAGAAAAACTTCTACTTCCACACGGACTCCACGCGTTCCGGCGGCTGGAAGCGCACGACGGGCCACGAGATTATGGGCAAGACCATCGGCATCGTCGGCCTCGGCCGCATCGGCAAGGAAGTTGCCATCCGCGCCCGCGCCTTCGGTATGGAAGTCGTCGGCTACGACCTCTATTGGGACGAAAAATTTGCAGCGCAGTACAATGTGAAGCGTGCCTCCACCCTTGATGAAATTTTCGCCTGCTCGGACTACCTCTCTCTGCACACGAACCTCACGCCTGAGACGCAGGACATGATCTGCACCGCTTCCATCGCCAAAATGAAAAAGGGCGTGATCATCCTCAACTGCGCACGCGGCGAGATCGTCCACACGGAAGACATGGTCGCCGCGCTGCAATCCGGACAGGTTGCCGGTTACGGCACCGACGTGCTGGAGGTCGAACCACCGCAGGCGGACCATCCGCTGCTTAACCTGCCAAACTGCATTGTGACGCCGCACATCGGCTCCCGCACGCACGAAAGCGTGCAGCGCCAGGCCTGCTGTGCCGTGGAAAACCTCACGCTTTTCCTCGCTGGCCAGAAGCCGCACGCCCAGGCCAACACGTTCTGAGTTTACAGCTTTCCAGATTCAACCATTATCCCGCCCTTTCCCCAACCATGAGTCTCTCCATCAAACCTCGCGAATCCTGCGCCTTCGATCAAATCTCGCTCGGCGAAGTCATGCTCCGTCTCGATCCCGGCGAGGGCCGGATTCGCACCGCCCGTCAATTCCAAGCCTGGGAGGGCGGCGGCGAATACAACACCTCACGCGGCCTGAAAAAATGCTTTGGCTACAAGACCGCCGTCGTCACGGCCTTCGTGGACAACGAGGTCGGCCATCTCATTGAAGATTTCATCATGCAGGGCGGCGTGGCCACCGACTTCATCCAGTGGCGCGAAGACGACGGCATCGGCCGCAATGTCCGCAACGGCCTGAACTTCACCGAGCGCGGCTTCGGCATCCGCGGTGCCGTGGGCAATCCTGACCGTGGCAACACCGCCGCCTCGCAGATCAAGCCGGGCGACATCGACTGGGATCATATTTTCGGCAAACTCGGCGTGCGCTGGTTCCACACGGGCGGCATTTACGCGGCGCTCTCCGAGACGACTGCGGCTGTCACTATCGAGGCCGTGAAGGCTGCCAACAAGTACGGCACCATCGTCAGCTACGATCTCAATTACCGTCCTTCGCTCTGGAAGACCATTGGCGGCCTCAAGAAGGCGCAGGAGGTGAATCGCGAGATCGCAAAATACGTCGATGTGATGATCGGGAACGAAGAGGATTTCACCGCTTCTCTCGGCTTCGAGGTCAAGGGCGTGGACCACAACCTCACGAAGATCGAGACCGGCGCCTTCAAGGCGATGATCGAGACCGCAGTGAAGGAGTTCCCGAACTTCAAGGTCGCGGCGACCACGCTGCGCGGCGTCATTACTGCCACGGTCAACAACTGGTCCGCCATCCTCTGGCACGACGGCAAATTCCACGAAAGCCGCAAATACGACGGCCTGGAAATCCTCGACCGCGTCGGCGGCGGCGATAGCTTCGCCTCCGGTGTGCAGTTCGGATTCTTGGAGTTCAATGATGCCCAGAAGGCGGTCGAATACGGCGCGGCCCACGGCGCGCTTGCTTCCACCACCCCCGGCGACACCTCGATGGCAACCCGAAAGGAAGTCGAAAAGACGATCGGCGGCGGCGGTGCACGTGTCGTGCGCTAGCTCTCCCAGCATTCTCCGCCTGTGCCCTGTTCAAAGGGAAGCAGGCGGTGATGCGGAAGTGTAACGATGATCGGGCATTGTGCTCACGCTTGAGCGTGGCTGTGTGCGTTTTGTCACACTGAAGCGCGAACAACGCGCGAGAGACTCTTGCGGGGCTGGTATGAGCCGCTATTCTGTGGGCCCCCATGGCATCCACCGATTTCACGCCTCCGCATGTTTACGAGCAGCCTGCTCCCTCGTTCGACATCTACGCGAACGATACGCCCGCCTATGTGGTGGATGTGGCGCTGCTGCGGCAGAACATGGAGAAACTCGCGCGTGTGCAGAGTGAATCCGGTGCCCGCGTACTGCTGGCGCTGAAGGGGTTCTCAATGTTCAGCGTGTTTCCGATCATGCGCGAATACCTCAGCGGCTGCTGCGCGAGTGGATTGAACGAGGCGCTGCTGGCGCAGGAATTTGGCAAGGAAGTGCACGTCTATGCACCCGCCTTCAAGGAAGCCGAGATGCGCGAGATCATTCCCATCTCGCATCATCTCAGCTTCAACTCGCTCGCACAGTTTCGGAAGTTCAAACCGATGTTGGATGCCGCAAAGGCTGCTGGACATGCACCCAGCCCGGGCATCCGTGTAAATCCGGAGCACTCAGAGGTAGAAGTCTCGCTGTATGATCCCTGCTCCCCCGGCTGCCGTCTTGGCATCCGTTCCGACTTGCTCGATGGCGAAGACCTCACCGGCATCGAAGGCCTGCACTTTCATGCCCTGTGTGAGCAGGACAGCGATGTGCTGGAGCGCACCGTCGCTGCCGTGGAGCAGCGTTTTCCCCGCCTGCTGGAGCAGGTGAAGTGGGTGAACATGGGCGGGGGGCATCACATCACCCGCAAGGACTACGACGTCGAGCGCCTCATCCGCGTGCTGCGCACCTTCCGGGAGAAATGGGGCAAGGAAGTTTACATCGAGCCCGGCGAAGCCGCAGGTCTGAACACCGGCTACCTCATTGCAGAGGTGCAGGACATCATCGTCGCCCCCATCCCCACCGCCATCCTCGACATCTCCGCCACCGCGCACATGCCGGACACGCTTGAGATGCCCTACCGCCCGCACATCTTTGGCGCGGGCTTGCCGGGAGAGCATCCCTTCGAATACAAGATGGGCGGCATGTCCTGCCTCGCAGGCGATGTCCTCAGCGGCTTCTCATTCCCCGAGCCCCTGCGCATCGGCCAGCGTCTCGTCTTCGCCGACATGGCACATTATACCATGGTTAAAACGACCACCTTCAACGGCGTGCCGCATCCTGACATCGCGATCTATGATCCCGCCACTCAGGAATACCGCGTCGTCCGCCGCTTTGGATACTCGGACTTCCGCAACAAGCTCTCCTGAGTTGGAATAAAGTACTGCCGAGCTTTAGCTCGCTCTGGAAACGCCGCATCTCCATCGCTCCGCAGGCCATGGCGCACCTTATGCAGTCCCGGCGTGAGCCGGTTCAGGGCGAGTTAGCCTGAGTCTGCAAAAGCCCGCCCCGTCACAAAAGCACCAAGTTTGGCCTCAATCGTGTCTGCATCTCTTCCCCCCATGTCGTAACAGTACGCTCACCCTCGTCGTATTCATCTCATGCGCCTCCTTCCATACCTATCCTTGCTTTCGCTCTGCTCCGCCGGCCTCCTGTCAGCCGCCGAACCCGTCAAAACCAAGATCAACCTCCTTGAGGTGATCAAATCCGGCAACGTGGACCATCACGTCAATCCCAAAGCCGATTTCCATGACGACCCCAAGGACATCTGGACCTTCGCCGCTGACGGCACTTTTCACATCAGCGGCCGTGGCTACGGCTACGTCGCCACCAAAGAAAATTTCCGCGACTACCACCTCGTGCTCGAATTCAAGTGGGGCACAAAAACTTGGGGCAAGCGTGAAAAGGCGGCCAAGGACAACGGCATCCTCCTCCATGGCTACGGCCCGCACGGCGCTTACGCAGACACCTGGATGGCCAGCATCGAAGCCCAGATCATCGAAGGCGGCGTGGGCGATATCCTCGTGCTCTCTCCCAAGCTTGCCGACGGCAGCGAACTGACAACCTCCCTCTCCGCCGAGTACACGCTTGACCGCGACAAAGAAAAAATCTGGAAGAAAGGCGAGCCACGTCAGACCGTGACCAAGGGCCGCATCAACTGGAAAAACCGCGATGAAGACTGGGCGGACAAAGTCGGCTACCGTGGCAGAAACGAGGTCGAATCCCCCTCCGGTGAATGGAACCGCCTCGAAGTCATCGCCAAAGGCGACACCCTCCAGTACTTCTTGAATGGCACCATGGTCAATGAAGCCTTCGACTGCAAACCCAGCGAAGGCAAAATTCTGCTTCAAACCGAAGGCGCAGAGATGATCGTGCGACGTTATGAGCTGTATCCGCTCGGTGAGTTCAAAGAGAAGTAGGACGCTCCGGCTGTCTTCCAATCCGTATATTCCCAACTGTGCCACGCGCGATATAGCGTGGTGCAGGAGGGATGCGGAGTCAGTCAAAAGCGCTTCGCATTTCGCGAGGGTGCAGTCTCAGTGTTGGAATGCCTAACGGCCCGGCTCCACGTGCCGCTGGCCCATCACATGCGGTGTAGTCCCCGGCTTCAGCCGGTCCGGTCGCATCATCCAGAGCCTGCCAAAGCACCTGCCACACAAGCACACACGGCAGTGCCTTGCTTCACCATTTTCAGCGGCGCTTTTTCAGAGCGAACCAAAGCTCGCCACTGCTTCCCTGCGCCCTCTCGTCACAAAAGCACCAAGTTTGGCCTCAATCGTGTCTGCATCGCGGACCGCCGTGCCGTAAGGGTATGTTCACCCCCGCCGTATTCACTCCATGCGCATCTTCTCATTCCTTTCCGTGTTTTTCGTGTGTTCCGTAGGCCATCTCTCCGCCGCCGAACCAGTCAAAGCGAAGATCAATCTGCTGGAGGTGATCAAATCCGGAAACGTTGACTACCATATCAATCCCAAGTCTGATTTCCACGACGCCCCCAAGGATGTCTGGACCTTCGCCGCCGACAGCACCTTTCACATCAGCGGCCGTGGCTACGGTTACGTCGCCACCAAGGAGATTTTCCGCGACTACCACCTCGTGCTCGAATTCAAGTGGGGCACCAAGACCTGGGGCAGGCGTGAAAAGTCCGCGAAAGACAACGGCCTCCTCGTTCACGCTTACGGCCCGCCCGGCGCTTCAGGTGGCACTTGGATGGCCAGCATCGAGGCGCAGATCATCGAAGGCGGTGTGGGCGATATCCTCGTGCTCTCACCCAAGCTCGCCGACGGCACCGAACTGACAACATCCCTCTCCTCCGAGTACACGCTGGACCGTGACAAAGAAAAAATCTGGAAGAAAGGCGAGCCACGCCAGACCGTGACCACCGGCCGCATCAACTGGAAACACCGCGATGAAGACTGGGCGGACAAAGTCGGCTTTCGTGGCAAGAACGATGTCGAATCTCCCTCCGGTGAATGGAACCGCCTCGAAGTCATCGCCAAAGGCGATACCCTGCAATACTTCGTCAACGGCGCGCTGGTCAACGAAGCCTTCGACTGCAAACCCAGCGAAGGCAAAATCCTGATTCAAACCGAAGGCGCAGAAATGCTCGTGCGCCGTTATGAGCTGTATCCTCTCGGCGAGTTCAAGGAAAAGTGGAGCGCCATCCAGGCCAGCGGCGGCAGCGATGTCAGCGTGCGCGCTGGTCAGGAAAAAGCGCTCTCCCCCGAAGAGTCGATGAAGCGCATCCAGCTTGATGGCGACTATGAAGTGCAGCTTGTCGCTGCAGAGCCGCTCGTGCTTGATCCCGTCGAATGCACCTGGGACGCTCAGGGTCGCATGTATGTGGCTGACATGCGCGACTATCCGCTCGGCCCGCCGAACGCTGGCGATCCCTGGCTCTCGCGCATTCAACTCCTCACCGATGAAGACGGCGATGGCCGCATGGACAAGGCCGTCACCTTTGCCGATCACATGGACAACGTGCAGGGCCTGCTTCCTTACAATGGCGGCCTCATCGCCACCACCCGCTCGCAGATTCTCTTCCTCAAAGACACTGATGGCGATGGCAAAGCGGACGAGATCAAGTCGCTCATCAAGGGCTTCAATCCCAAGCACGCGCAGCTTCAAGTCAGCGCGCCACGCTGGGGGATGGATGGCTGCGTGCATTTCAACAACGGCCTCGATGCGCGTGAGATCTATCCCGCTGACAAACCGAAGGATATCGTGAACATCCCCGGCAGCAATTTCAAATGGGACCCGCGCACCGATGAGATCACGGTCACCGGCGGTAAAGGCCAGTACGGCGGCGCTTTCGACGAATACGGCCACCACTTCTACTGCTCCAACCGCAATCCCCTCATGTTCACCGTCATGCCCTACGCGGCCATGCTGCACAATCCGCATGCCGGCATCACGCAGAACTACGAGGACATCGCCCCCTTCGGTGCAGAGACTCGCGTCTTCCCGCTGCAAATCACGCATACCACTGCCGATGCTCATGCGGGGACCAACACCGCCTGCTCCGGCCTCGGCGTCTATCGCGGCCCACTCATGCCCGAGCTGAGAAACAACGTCTTCGTCCCCGATCCCACCGGCCAGCTCATCACTCGTTACAAAGTCGAACCCAACGGCGCTTCACTCAAAGCCACCCGTGTCGGCGACCGCACCGAATTCTTCCGCAGCAGCGATGAGTGGAGCCGCCCCGTGAACTTCACCACCGGCCCAGACGGTGCCATCTACATCTGTGACATCTACCGCCGCTGGATCGACCACGCCCGCTTCTTCCCCGAGGAGTTCGTCAAAACCCATGACATGCGCCAAGGCGAAAACGAAGGTCGCATCTGGCGTGTGGTGCCTAAGGGTACGAAAAAACTCGTCACCAAGACTCCCGGCAAATACCACGCTGTTCCTGAAGTCGGCTGGGGTGAAGTGCCAGCCGAGCATGCGGAGCGCATTGCTTTTCTGAAGGCTCAAGACATCAAGGATGTCGGACAGCTCAGCGCTCTCATCGCGAAGTATCCTGAAGATGCGTGGATGGCCAAGATGGTGGCCTCCTCCGCCAGCAAGCAGATGGGCCACATCCTCAGTTCCCTCGGAGATGACTTCTTCAAAACCTTCTCCGAAACACGCAGCACGACAGTGCGCACATTCGCCTTGGGCGCTGTGGCGGATGCAGATGCTGAAGACGTGACAGCCCTGCTTTCCCTCCTGCAAAAAGAACCCGGCAAACTTCTCTGGTGGAAACCCGCGCTCCTGCAAGGCCTCGCCAAGCTGCCGAAAGGCCATGCAGACGCCGCCAAAGAAATTGCGACCCTGCAATCTGAGATCGATGGAATCATCGCCGATCCCAAAGCGCCACTCGACCAACGCCTCGCCGTCATGCCCCTCTTCGGCCAGCGCAAATGGGACGCCGTGCAGCCCGTGGTGAAAACCCTGCTCACCACCAACCAGCCCCAGGAACTGACGACCGCCGCGCTGGCCCTGCTGAAAAAATACGCAGCCACCAGCACATCGCCGCTCATCTATGAACTGCTGCCCAAGGCCGGACCCGCGCTCAAACTCGCCCTCGTGCCCATCCTCACCGCCAACGCCACCACCGCACTCGATCTGTTCCAGCGCATGGAGAAAGGCGAGTACCCCACCGCCTGGGTCGATGTCGAAACCCGCTGGCGCTATCAGCGCGGCACCGGCGTGATGCCCGAACTCGCCAAGAAACTTTTCGGTGAAGCCAGCAGTGATCGCGCCAAAGTGGTGCAGGACTACATGGTCGCCACCACCATGAAAGGCGACGCCAAAAAGGGGCAGGTCGTCTTCGCCACCATTT
>NZ_JAQSEA010000263.1 GCF_029946185.1 Prosthecobacter sp. | reverse complement strand
GCATACCGGACCGACGCGCAGCATGCACTGGGTGGACACCACGGGAAACGGCCAACTCATCAACACCGGCACCCAGATTCCTGGGGGCTACTACCCGAAGGATGGCGCGATGGTGATGTTTGGCCCCGGCAAGATTCTGCAGTCCGCAGGCCGCACGCTGGGAGGTGTCACCACGAATCTCGCTTACGTGGTGGACATCAACGGCAGCGTCCCCACCGTCACGCAGACCAGCAGCCTGAAATACGCGCGCACCTTTGCCAATGGTGTGATCCTGCCCACGGGCGAAGTGATGGCCATTGGCGGCAACACCTCGCAGCAAAAATTCAACGACGACGGCAGTGTGCTGATCCCGGAAATCTGGAATCCCACGAGCGGGCGCTGGCGCATTGCCGCCGAGATGCAGGTGCCGCGCAATTACCACTCGCTGGCGATCCTGCTCCCCGATGGCCGAGTGTGGTCGGGTGGTGGCGGACTGAGCAGCAGCCCCACCGACCATCAGGATGCGCAGATCTTCACCCCACCGGTGCTTTTCAAGGCCAACGGTACGCCGGCGACTCGCCCGGAGATCACCGAAACGCCGGAGGTCATCGGCCCGGGCATGGCGTTCAGCGTACGCGCCACGGCGGGCATGAAGCGCTTCACCTTCATCAAGCTGGCCTCACTGACACACAGCGTCACGAGTGATCTGCGCTTCATGGAACTTTCGTTCACCGAACCCACACCCGGCACTTATGTGGTGCATGCGCCCGCGAATGTGAATGTGCTGACACCGGGCCACTGGATGCTGTTTGCCATCTCGCCCAAAGGTCCGTATTCGATTTCCAAAACCGTGCTGGTGGATGCCACGCTTACGGACGCGATCAGCAACCCTGGCGCTCAATTCAGCACCGTGGGCAAATCGGCTATCGGCGTCAGCATGAAAGCTTATGGCTACAGTCCGGCTTCAAGAGTGTACTCAGCGAGTGGCCTGCCCCATGGACTCGTGCTTGATCCCATCTCCGGTCTCATCTCAGGCACGCCAAGCTGCATCGGCCGCTACAGTGTGACTGTCACCGTTAAGGATTCCATCCTTGAGCCGGCGTCGGTCACGATCCCCTGGACGGTGCATTCCGATCTGGTGGTCGCAGCATTGACGCATGCGCCCGAGCAGGTCGGTAACGCCTTTGATTTTTCCACGTCCGCCACGGGCAGTACCCACCCCGAATTCCAATGGGATTTTGGTGATGGCACAGAGCCCTCTGACTTCAGCAGCAGTACGACGATCCGTAAAACGTATGCCGCACCCGGACGCTATCTGGTCACCCTCACCGCACGCGATGACACGGGCAGTCTGGTCACAACGAGTTTTCATCAGGCGGTGCATGCGCCGCTCACGCCGAAGCGCCCCACCGTTTCCAGCAGCATTGCCTATCAGGTGCGCAGCGGTGCCAATGCGAGGCTATGGGTGGTGAATCCGGATCAGGACAGCGTCACCATTTTTGATGCGGTGACACGCGTACGCAGCGGCATCATCAACACCGGCAGAGGACCGCGCAGTGTCGCCATCGCGCCCGATGGCCGGGCTTGGGTGGTGAACAGTGAAAGCGGGAACATCGCCATCATCGACGCGAATCTCAGCGTGGTGCAGACGATTGCCCTGCCGCGCGGCTCGCGCCCGTTTGCCATCGTGTTTGATCCCGCCGGCACAGCCGCCTATGTGTCGCTGCAGGACAGCGGCGTGGTGCTGAAGCTCAATCCCGCAGCGACCACTCAGATCAAGGGCTCGGCGAAGGTCGGCAGCAGCGTGCGGCATTTGTCCGTCAGTGCGGATGGTCGCAAGGTGTTTGCCACGCGCTTCATCACACCGCATCTGCCGGGCGAGGAAACGGCCAACGTGATCACGCAGGATGGCGACACGAAGTTTGGCGGTGAGGTCCGCGTGATTGATGCAGCGAGCATGACCGTCACGCGCACGATCATTCTCGCCCACAGCGATGAGGCGGACAGCTCCATCGCCGGGCGCGGCATCCCCAATTATCTCGGCCCTGCGGTGCTCAGCCCGGATGGCACGAACGCGTGGGTGCCGTCGAAGAAGGACAACATCAAACGCGGCATGATGCGCGATGGCAAACCGCTCACGCATGACAGCGCTGTGCGCAGCATCACGTCACGCATTGATCTGAGAAGTGAGAACGAGGACTTCGCGGCACGCATTGATTTCAACGATGCGGGCATTGCCAGCACCGCTGCGTATGATCCCACCGGCATGTATGTGTTCACCGCGCTGGAAGGCAGCCGTGAAGTGGCGGTGGTGGATGCATGGAACCAGCGTGAGCTGCTACGCTTCACTGCGGGGCGCGCACCGCAGGGTGTGGTGACATCGCCGGATGGACGCACGGTGTATGTACACAATTTCATGGACCGCAGCGTGACGGTGCATGATGTGAGCGCCCTGCTCAATGGCGCGGAGAATACGCCGCAGCAGACCGCGCTGCTGAACTGCATCAACAAGGAAAAGTTGATCGCAACTGTGCTGAAGGGAAAACAGTTCTTTTACGATTCACGCGATCAGCGCCTGGCACTGCAACAGTACATTAGCTGCGCCTCCTGCCACAACGATGGTGATCAGGATGGACGGGTGTGGGATTTCACCAGCTTCGGCGAAGGGCTGCGTAACAACATCTCCCTGCGCGGCCATGGCACGCACGGCCCACCACACTGGACTGGAAACTTCGATGAGATTCAGGATTTTGAAGGCCAGATCCGCAACTTTTCCGACGGGCAAGGTCTGATGAGTGACGCCGACTTTCATACCGGAACGCGTGACCAGGCGCTGGGCGATGCGAAGGCGGGTGTGAACGCCGATCTCGATGCACTGGCGGCCTATGTGAAGTCGCTGAGCACTGCGGGCATCAGCCCGAACCGTGGCAGCAATAGCCAGCTCACAGCCGATGCGTTGTCAGGCCAGCAGATCTTCCGTGCGAAGAACTGCGCGGCCTGCCATGGCGGCACACGCTTCACCAACAGCGCGCTTAATGTGTTCGCGAACATCGGCACGATCAAACCCTCCAGCGGACAGCGGCTGAACGGCCCCATTCCGGGCCTGGATGTGCCAACGCTGCGCGGACTCTGGAGCACAGCACCGTATTTGCACGATGGCAGTGCTGCGACTCTTGCCGATGCGGTGCGCGCCCATCAGGGCGTACGGCTTACCGACCATGAGATGTCTAAAGTCGTGGCTTTCCTCTCTCAAATTGACGACTCAGTCGTGCATGCAGCCTCACCTTTGAGTGTGGTACTGGCCACAGCCAGCAGCAACGTGAATGCTGCGTTTCCCGTGATCGGCTTTTTGAGCGAGGCAGCCAGCGGATTCACCGCCAGCGACATCAGCATCACGGGCGGCACGCTGCGTGGTTTCATCAGGTCCGGCACGGCCTTCAGTTTTTATGTGGAGCCCACGGCGGCCAGCGTGAGCATCGCTATCGCCGCGAATGTGATGCTCGATTCCACCGGGCTGGGCAACCTCGCCTCCAACGTGGTCAATCTTACGAACACCGGCGATCTGATAGCGCCGGTGATCACACTGGCCACCCCAGCAGACACCGTGAGTTCCTCCTTCGAGGTCAACCTCAGCGCCAGCGAAACGATCAGCGGATTGAGCGTGGCTGATTTCATGGTGGCCAACGGCAGTGCAGGTAATCTCACGGGCAGTGGGGCGAGCTACAGCATCACCATCCACCCAACAGCCACAGGTGAGGTGACGGTAAAACTGCCGGCTGAAGCAGTCGTGGATGCCGCTGAGAATGGCAGCCTCGCGTCCAATGTTTTAAGAGTCACGTTTGCTCCGGTGAACAACGAGCAGCCGACGGCAACACTCGCCACAGCATCGGCGGAGGTGAGCGGTGCCTTCGATGTCGCGGTGACTTTTAGTGAGGACGTCACCGGCGTCTCCTTGAATGATTTCAGCGTCACCCATGGCCGTGCGACGGCTCTTAGCGGCGGAGGTGCCGAGTATGTTGTGTCAGTTATGCCAGAGGCGAATGGCGTGGTCACGATTCAGTTTTCGGCCAATGCGATCTCGGATATCTTGAGCGTGCACTGCAGCCCACTCGCAGAGACTGGACCTGAGGTGGTGCTTACGGCAGTCCCTGGCAGCTTGATGGTGAACGCGCAGTTCAGTGAAGCCATCACGGAAGTCAGTGCAGACGATTTCATCGTCACTAATGGCCGAGTGATCGGCCTCAGCGGCAGCGGCTCACTGTGGATCGCCACGATAACACCCTCCAACGCGGGTGATGTGAGCGTGCGCCTGCCTGCCAATGCTGCGCAGGGAAACCGTGCTTCAAACGTGCTCATCATCGAGTTTGATCCACCCGCGCCGCTGACGGCGAAGATCAATTTTCAAAATGCCGGTGCACCGACACCGAATGACTACTGCGCGGATACTGGGTCTGTCTTTGGCAAACGGAATGGACTCAGTTTCGGATGGAACAATGACCACAGAGCGCAAGGGCGTGACCGCAACGCTGTGACTGAGCAGCGGCAGGATACTTACATCCGCATGCAGGCTGGAGCGAAATGGGAGATCGCCGTGCCGAATGGTGAGTATGACCTCACGCTCAGTGTGGGAGATGCCACCACCGCGAGCACCAACACGCTGAACGTGGAAGGCATTTCTATCTGGAGCGCCACCGCCTGTGCCGCTGGTGCGTTTCAGGTAAAATCTCTGCGCGTAATGGTCGCGGATGGCTTCCTCACGCTCGACAATGGTCGCGCGGCTGATCGTGCCACCGCATTGAACTCCATCGATATTACGAGCGTCAGCAGCATGCCGCAGGCAACACCGCACGGACTTGCGGCAGAGTACTTTGCAGGGATCAACTTCGATCAACTCCGCTTCACCCGCATCGACCGCAGCATTGATTTCCGCTGGGATGCGGCCGCACCCGACACACGCCTGGCAGCAGACAATTTCAGCGTGCGCTGGCAGGGTGCCGTGATGCCGCGCCATAGCGAACGCTACTCATTTGCCACCACGAGCGACAATGGCGTGCGGCTGTGGGTGAACGGGCAACTGCTCATCAACCACTGGAACAAGCATGCGGAAGAAACCAACACTGCTGAAATCGAGTTGCAGGCAGGAGTGCCTGCGACGATCCGCCTGGAGTTCTGTGCGAATGATGGCGATGCCGTGGTGCGTCTGCAGTGGGCCAGTCCGAGTCAGGCGCTGGAAGTGATCCCTGCCGACCGCCTCATGATTAATGCCACGGGCCAGCCTGCAGCCCCCTACCCTTCCACATTCGCTGCATGGATTGCGAGCGGGCGCAGCAACGGCCCCCAGACCACTGCCAGCACGAATGCAGACGGTGATGATCTGCCGGACCTGCTGGAGTATGCGCTGGGCGGCAGTGCGGGAAGTGGCATCAACTCAGGTGATGTGCTGCGGCTGGACACGCAGAATGGTCACGTCAGTGCCAGTGTGGTGCGCCCGCAGGGCATGAGCGATTTGAACTGGCTGCTAGAAAGCAGTGCGGATTTGAAAACATGGACACCGCTCGCCCTCACTGCGGCGGTCAGTGACAACGGTGATGGCACCGAAACGCTGCGCTGGAAAAATCTGGATATGGCGGCAGGACAGAGTCTTGGCCTAGGCATGGTGCGTCTGAAAGTGCGGCACACGACCACGGGTGATACGGCAGCCACCGCCCCTTTTGCCTGGCAGCAGTGGACCAGCCAGAGTGGCACGCAGACCGTGGGCGTGAATGTGGTGAACTCACCTATTTTCACCGGCTACGCACATTCTGCCAACGGAACGGCCCTTTACCTCAGCGATGCCTCGTATCTGCCGGGGGTGGTGGATGCGGATGCGCGCTACTATGTGGAGATCACCGACGGCGCGTCTGCAGGACATCATTGGGATCTCGCCCATGTGGGCGACCGGGTGCTCGTGATCGACAGCGAATCCACCAGCAACACGATGGCCGAACTGCCAGCCGATATCGCCGGGACACGCATCGCGGTGCGCAAGCATGTGACCCTGGGGCAGGTGTTTGACAAAAGCGTCCTGCGGGGTTCCAACAATCCTACAACCACTGATCAGGTGCAGTTTCTGAGCGCGAATGGTTTCCGCCCATACTGGCTGCTGCAATCGGGTGCGCGCAATCAATGGACTGCTGCGGGTGACACCACGCTGGCGAACGCCGATTCCCTTCCCATTCCGCCCGGCACGGGTGTGATGCTGAAAAGCAGCAGCCCGGCATCCCGCACGCTGGTCATGACCGGTCAGGTCCGGACTACGCCCTTTGCCCGGCAGGTGGCACCGGGTTCAAGCCTGTTTGCCAATCCGTGGCCCCTGAATGCGACTCCCACGGGTCTGAACATGACGAGTGCCGCGACGTTTACCGGCACCACGAGTCCGAGCACGGCCGATGCCCTGCAGTTTTGGAAAGGCGACAGCCAGCCAGGGGCCAGCGGTTACGATGGATTTTGGTTTTTCCAAAGTGCCAGAATCCTCGGAGGCTGGGTGTCCAACCGCGATGCCACCCTGCGCTCGCAAAACGATCTGCTGCCACTCGAGGCGGCGAAGGCTTCTTTCCTCATCCGTCGTAGTACTTCCACCAGTGTGTGGGTGATGCCTGCGCCGTGAATTGACGGATAAAGGGACAGTGAAAAGCAGATGTCACCGTATTTGCCGTGGTTACCCCGCAAGGATTCGAACCTTGAACGAGAGAATCAAAATCTCCTGTGTTACCATTACACCACGGGGTAGGATGTGCTCCGAGAGCGATATTAGAGCTTCCTTTTCGCTGTGCAAGAGCCGCTTGAGGCTGAATTTGGCGTTTGCATGCGAATTGGGACGTATTTCATGCGGTAACATGTGGGTCAGACCGGTGTGATCCCTCTTTTTTTGACCGGTTTCAGCAATGAGATATAGCGCTGCGAGCCTTGATTTTCCTCATGCCTGTCGTGTTTCGCGCACTCACAGACATTGAAATTATGGAAGTATGAAATATTTATTCTTGCAATAAATATTATAATTAGCATAATGGTCGGGCAATTTAAGAAGATCATTATGAAGAAGCTCATCCTTATCCAAAACGATTATCCTGGCACCGGCAAGAGCACCCTGGCGCTCTGCTTCCACCGCTATCTCCAGCAGTATGGTGTCTCCCATCAACTTCTCTCCCTCACCGAAGAGGAAACCTACACGGCCTCCGGGGGCACCGCTTTGGATGCCAGTTCACTGACGCCGCGATCATTCCTCGCACATGTGGATGCCTCCCCGCTGACGATTTTGGACGTGAGCACGGGCCTCGGGGAATTCTTCAACAAGTTCTACCAAGGCTGTGAAATGGACCAGATTCTGCAAGCAGCGGGAGTGGCCCTGTCAGTGGTCCTCCCGGTGACGGCCGATCATGAGAGTTTTGATTCGGTCATCGACGCAGCGGAAGTTTACTCCGACAACGCTGAGTACCTGATCGCCCACCTTGTGACGAGCTGCTACGACGAAGACGACAAAGTCTGGGATACCAGCTATGCGGCGCGGGTGATGGACATGTTTGAAGCCGTGGAACTGCACATCCCGGAAATCAACTTTCAGGCCGAATTAAGTACTGAGCGCATGAGCCTCGACAGCGCACTGCAACGGGAGGATGCCGAAGAACGCCTGGGTAAAGAATACACCAAATGGCAGCGGCGCGTCATGGGCCAGGTGGACAGCGCCCGCCAGTATCTGTTTGGTGACGCCTTCCGCCCTACGATGGCTCCGAAACCTGTCAAGGCGGTGCGCAAGGTGAAGACGAAACTTGCCGCCTGAGGAAGGCGGAGTTTGCGGTGGCTGAACCTTGGTTGACGATTGTTTCCAGTCCACCGCTAACAACCGTCAGTTCCAGCAGGAGTTACTCGAACAATTCGGGATAGTTCCGATCTGCCACGGCCCGGCTGAGAGCGCGTATCTCAGTCGGGCAGGAGCATGCCTGGACGGCTTGGGCCAGAGCTTCACACTCCTGCACTTCCAAACGCCGCACTGCATACTTCACGCGTGCGATTTGTGTGGTGGCCACACTGAGTTCATTCAGGCCCAGGCCGATCATCAAAGGAGTCAGTGCCAGATCGGACGCCATCTCGCCACACATGCCGACGCGGATGCCCGCAGTGCGCGCGGCCTTGACCGACATGGAAATCAGTCGCAGAACGGCGGGATGGGTGGTCTGGTATAATTTGGCCACCCGATCGTTAAGCCGGTCCACCGCGATCGTGTACTGAGTCAGGTCATTCGTCCCCAGACTGAGGAAATCGACTTCCGCCGCAATCAAATCTGCCGTCAGCGCGGCACTGGGAATCTCAATCATGGCACCGATTTCGATTTCGTCCGGTACATCAATGCCTTCTGCCGTGAGTTCATCTGCGCAGTCGTTGAGCACGGCCTTCGCCTCCAGCACCTCTTGCACGCCGGACACCATGGGGAACATGATGCCAACCCGCCCATGAACGGCAGCGCGCAGCAGCGCACGCAGCTGCCGCTTGAATAAATCCAGCCGGCCCAAAGACAGCCGTATGCCACGCCAGCCAAGGAATGGATTGGGCTCGGGATCCACGGAGAGACGCTCATCCACCTTGTCGCCGCCGAGATCCAGGGTGCGGAATACCACACGCTTCGGGGCTTGTGACTTTATCACTTTGCCGTACGCCGTGGCGAGTTGGTCTTCCGTGGCGTCCGGATTCTCAAGATGCAAAAATTCAGTACGGAACAGCCCCACCTCCTCGGCGCCACTGTCCGCCACGATCTTCATTTCCTCGATGAACTCCGCATTCGCGCCCACGCAGATCGCCGTGCCGCAACGCGTGAGGGAGGGCTGGTGCCGCTCCATTTGAAACACGTCTTCGCGCCGTTCGGCCTGCTCTTCCCGCAGACGGTAGCGCGCCAGAGTTTCGGCGCTGGGATTTTGAATGAGCAGTCCGCCTTCACCATCGAGCAGAACGGTGTCACCGCTGTGCAAGTCCTCGCAGATGCCATGCAGCCTGACCACCGCCGGCAAAGCCAGGGAGCGGGCGATGATGGCCGCATGGGATACGGCGCTGCCTGTTTCCAAGGCAAAGCCGAGCACCTTGCTGCGGTCCAGCTGCACGGTGTCAGAAGGTGTGAGATCATGCGCCACCACGATCACCGGCTCGTCAAACATGGGGTGGTCCAGCAGCTCTCCGCGCAGATGGCGCATCACGCGATGGGTCACATCCTTCACGTCCAGAAAGCGTTCGCGCAAATAGGTGTCCGAAAGGCCGCGCAGGGCGTCCATGTGCTTGCACATGAGCTTGTAGTAGGCCCAGTCCACGCAGACCTGCTGCTCGCGCACGGTTTTTTCCGTCTGCTTTAGAATCGTCGAATCCTGCAGGATCAGAAGATGTGTCTCAAAAATTTCGCTCTCGGAGCTGCCGTGCTCCCCGGCCATGACGCGCTGGAGTGCCTCGATCTCTCTGGCGGTGACGGCGAGCGCGGCATGCAGGCGCTCCATTTGGTGGGCCTCCGTGCCGGGTTCGATGGTGTCTTCGTCCGGCTCATCAAAGTGATCCTTAAGCACATGCACCACCGCATGCGCAACCCCTTGGGACACGGCGGTGCCGATCCAGGTTTTTTCTTGCAAAGGGTGTGAAGAACTCATTTCCGCGCCCACCTTTCATGCGGACAATGCGTTTAGCAAATGCGACAGTGCATCAAACTACCGACAGCACCTTTTCCATGCGCTTTTTCAGGGCTGCGGCCTTGCCTTCCTCGCCAATGATTTCGAGCATGGCGACGTAGTCGGCACCGATCGCCTCATAGCTGCGTTCCTCCTGGGGCAACTGCGACTCCAGGATGCGCAGGCTTTTTTCAAAGTGCTGCTGGGAGGCTGAATTATCCTTCAATTCATGGCATGCCGTGGCCAGATTGCACAGGGACTGGGCCACATCCCGGTGGTTCTCGCCGAGCACTTCGATGCGGATCTGCAAACCATCCTCAAACATTTCCTTGGCCTGATCTGGGAATCCTGCCGCGTAGTAGAGGCTGCCCAGGTTATTGAAAACACAGGCCACGGACTCCGAATTGCGCCCGCGCTTGTTTTCCAGCGTCTCCAGGGCACGGAGGTAGTGCTGCTCCGCCAGCGCAAACTTGTCCATGCACTTGTAGGTCATGGCGAGGTTGTTGCGCAACTGGGCAGCAACTTCGACGTTTTCACCGCCGAGAGCTTCGTGGTTGCTGATCGCCTCTTCATAATAGGAGAGCGACTCCGCCTCCCGGCCGTTGAAATCCAGCAGCGTGGCGAGGTTTGTCCGCACGTTGGCCATGACATCCGTCGGCAGTTCCAGTTCTTTGCCCGCTTCCAGGGCCTCAAGATAAGCGGCCTCAGCGGCGGTGGTGTCTCCTGCATCACGTTGCGCATCTCCCAGTGCCAGGAGGGCGCGGACGAGTCCGGGTGCCTTACCTGGAAAATCTCTCACGGCTTCACGCTGAACCTCCACCGCCTTACGAGCGGCTTGGGTGACAGAATCGGCAGTGGCAGTTGAAGAAATGTTTTCGGGCATGATCTCGACAAAAAGCGGTCGGTTTGGTGGGGACGTACCTTCGTGGACACAGCCGCCCCCCGTCAAGTGCCGCGTTTGTCCCAATGCACAAAACTCGGGCAGCCTAAACGGTCCAGCAGCAGCCCCTGCTCACGGTTTGAGCCAGTATTCGAAGAAGCGGTAGATTTGCTCGTTGGATTCCTCGTTGGGGTCGTGCTTTTCGCGGTTGGTCATGGCCACGCGGCTGGTGGTGCCGAGGAGCTGATTCACGGCGATGGCGTGATTGAGCACCGTCCAACGTTTGGGTGGATCTTCGGCTCCGCCGGAGACGAGGAAGGGGCGAGGAGCCATGAGGGCTTCGAGTTCCTGGAGATCATGGCCTTGCTCGATGAGAGTTTTGTAGGGGCCGGTGCGGGGGTTCTCAGGGGTGACGAGGCCAGACTTGCGGGTGAGAGCGGGATCGAGGCCGATGTACCAGGGTTCCTGGTAGTTGATGCTGCCGCGTGTTTCATCAAAGACGATGCCGGGATCGCTCCACACGGCGCAGGCATATTTGTCCCAAAGGCAGGAGCCAAAGAGGGACCATTTGCCGCCGTAGGAATGGCCGACGATGCCGATGCGTGCGGCATCGACTTCCGGCAGCGAGGCGAGCGCCTGCCACATGTTGGCGCTGATGTAGCCGAGGTAGGAGAGCGGCTGGCACTTGGCGGCGGTGCTGAGGACGGGCTTGCGTGCATCGCCACCGGGGGAGCCGATGGAGAGGGTGATGAAGCCGCGACGAGCGAGCTGCCACGCGAAGTCGCGCTGTGGCTTCCCGCTCAGGCCGACGCAGGTTTCGGGATCGTAGAAGGGGACGAAAACGGCGGGGCGCTTGCCCTCGTTCGCGGGGAGGAGGAGGTAGCCATCGCCTGTTTGGCCGGGGGCGATTTCGATGCGGATTTTGCGCTGGGTGATGCCCCCTTCCCGCTGTTTGGTTTCGAGCACTTCGATCTTGGGATGGTCGATGACCGCTGGCCATGCGCCCATGATGCCGTGCCAGTCGGCGAGGATTTCAGCGCGGCGTTTTTGCCAGTCTTCGGCGGTCTTGACTGGGTGGCCGTCATTGAATATGAGGGGTGATTTTCCCGGCGAGAACTTGCCGGCGAATTCGGCGGGGACTTGAGTGAAGGGAAGTTCATCGGCATGGGCGATGAGAGCTGAGGCAAGAAGACCGAGAAGGAGCGAAAGTTTCATGAGGTTGATTCTTTATGAACGTGCGTTTGCGGTGTTTCCGTGCGGGCAAGTCAGTTTTGACGGAAATGCATGGCCGCAAAAAAGCGCAAAGCCGATCCTGAAAAAAATGACGGACCTGAAATATGAACGAAGGCGCGCCATGCCTTCGCTTTACTTTAGATGCTCGTGGAGGATGCGGACGACTTCCTTGACGACTTCAGGGCGCTCGACGCAACTGTGCCAGCTAGGGACGACTTTTTCGGACTTCGCGCCCGCGAGATGGGCGCTCCAGTAGGGGACGGCGCCATCGGAGCTGTCGAGCAGGGGTTTATGACCGAGCTGTCCGATGATGGAGTGGTAGGGCACGGGAATGGGCACGGCGTTCAGGCCCTGAAAGAAGGGATGCTCATTGGAAAGCGTGCCGACGCTGAGAAAGGCGAAGAGACCCCAGTTGCGAATCTGCGGCGAGAGTGCGTCGGTGTTGCCGGTGAGGAGTTGCTTTGACATCAGCACTGTGTCCACCGGCAAACGAATGAAGGAGGCGAGACGGCGCACGATATTGTTGGAGGCGAGATTGCTGCCTCTTTGCGGCGTGGCGATGAATACCAGGCGCTTCACTTCGGGCTGGGGCTTGAATTTGAGCGTGCTGACCAGGCGCTCACGCACAGGCTCGGAGACGTTGAGCAGCTCTGGCGGCTTGCGAAACATGGCGTCCCACAGCTTGTCTTTGGGATCGATGGCCTGCATGCGGCTGAGCAGTCCGCCCATGCTGTGGCCCACGACCACCATGCGTTTCATGCCGGGGTCGTTGTGATCAGGGTCAAAGTAATCGCGGGCCTGCTGCAGGGAGGCACGCAGGCGTGCGGAGGTCTGTGGCACGCCCATGCCAGTGGGATACAGGAAGTACCAAGGCTGATATTTCGCGCGCAGTTCGGGGTCTGAGCTGATGGCATTGACCGCATTCAGCCAGATGTGTGGGTCAGACATGAGGCCATGTACAAAGACGACGGGAATGCGCTGCGGATCATAGCCGTCCATGCAGTAGAGATGGCTGTCTCCCAGCGTGCGTTCGGGGTAGAACAATCCCAGCCACGAAAAAAGGCGGAGTGATTTTTTTGACAGGGCGCGATCCTTGGCTGCGGTGAAGTTGGCCGCCAGCAGGCGCTCATCACTGTGCAGTTTCACGGTCTCCACGTTGAGGGCATTGTGCAAATGCAGACGACAGCGGCGCGGCGTGGCGGGATCGGCGTCATCGTCATCCACCTCCATCACAGCGGTCAGTGTGAGGTTGCCGCCGTTTGGCGGTAGGAAGGGCTGCTCTTTGCGAGTCGCATTCGTGCGGTAGATGCGACCGACGAGCGGCACGCCTACGCCGGGCCGCTCTGAGAGGGTGTCGTCCCCATGCGATCTCTTGCGCGACGCGAGTAAGATCTGATCGATCTGCGTGGGTGACACCTCATATTTGGGGCGGGTCTCCGTGGCCAGTTCGAGCTGAAATGTATCCCGCTTGGAGGTGAAGTCGGTGCCGCTCTGCCAGTAGCGTGGACATTGATGCGCGTCCCATTCACGCAGAAACTTGGCGAGCGCATTCTCATACCGATCCTCTGCGGCCTGCCGTGCGGAGGCCTTGCCCTGGTGCATACCCTCCCAGCCGGCAGCCACTTCATCCAACAGTGCAGCCATGTGCCGCTTCTCGCGTGCGCTGAGCTCCGTTTCGGCACGGGTCACTTCCACGCGCAGCACTGAGTGGCAGGAGGTCAGAACTCCGCAAAATACTAGAGCAACCAAGCGCAGCGCAGGCGTGGACAGCATCACTTCGACTCTGTGATCGGAGTCAGCTTGACGTTACGAATCGCCGCCATGGTGTTGAAGGTCGTCAGGGAGAGCGGCAGGTAGCTTTCGATTGGGCCGGTACGCACGCTGATTTTTTTGCCTTCGATGTCCTCATCGACGACCTGCTTGTCACCCAGCCATACGCTGATGTTTTTCGAGGTGACTCGGAGCTTGATGGCATACCATTCGTCATCCTTGTAGCGCTGATAGGTGGAGGTGTTGTTGTCGGAGGCATCCATGCCGTCGATGCAGGAGATGCCGGTGACGCTGCCGCCCCAGCCGCCGCAGATCAGCGTGGCGCAGTGTTTCAGATCGCCGACGGGAAAAGTGAGGCCGACGAAGAAATCGACTCCCTGAATCCGCTTGGCATCCAGCGTGATCTCGTAGTTGGTCGTTGGCAATGCGGCTGCTTTCTTGTAAATGGCACCGCTCACATTCTCTCCCTGATTGATGATCATGAGACCACCCTCCAGTTCCACCACCCCACTGCCGCCGACGTCCACGGACTCCCAGTCGTCGAGCGATTTGCCATTAAAGAGCATGATCTCCTTGGCAGCCTCCGGCTTGGCTGGGGCAGGTTTGTCTTCAGCGGTGGCAAAGACGGTGCCGAGCACCATAAGAGCGGTCAGGATTGGAAATTTCATGGCTTCAGCACTCACCCTCAGCGTGGCAGGCCCCACGGTCAAGCTTCACAAAAAACACCTTCACCCATGCTCCACCCCGATCTAAAAACCATCATCATCATGGGCGTTTCCGGCAGCGGTAAATCCCTCATTGGCAGCATGCTGGCGGCCAAACTCGAAGGTGTCTTCGAAGACGGCGACGATTTTCACCCGCCAGCCAACAAGGACAAGATGTCCGCCGGCACACCGCTGAATGACGATGACCGCTGGCCCTGGTATGCGACGCTGCGCCAGCGCATCGAGGACATGCGCCACCTCACACCGAACTACGTGCTCGCCTGCTCCGCGCTGAAGCCGATCTATCGTGACAAACTGCGTGCGCATGATCACCCGGAAACGCTGCGCTTTGTGCTGCTGGACGGCACGAAGGAACTCATCGCCTCTCGCCTTGCCGGGCGCAAAGGACACTTCATGCCGCCTACCCTGCTGGACAGCCAGCTCTCCACGCTGGACCCGACGCCCGACATCATCCGTGTTTCCATTGACCAAACTCCCGAGGAGATCGTGAACGACATCATCCTGAAATTAGAGCGCGTATGAGTGACGCGATTCAGCGGCTGTTCTGGGGATGGGAGGCACCGGTGTTGGAGCAAGCGGTGGCATTGCTCTGCCGCGACTGGGATTCTGCGCGGGCGCTGGATCTC
>NZ_JAQSEA010000262.1 GCF_029946185.1 Prosthecobacter sp. | reverse complement strand
TGGGTGGCGACGACGGCGGCGAGTCCCATTTCTACGGAGAGGCGGGGCAGGGAGCCGACGCGGAGATCGCGGAAGGCTTTCCGCCAGTGGCGTACCTGCTCAATGTCGAAGTAGCCGGTGCGGCGCAGGGATTCTTCGCTGAGGAGTTCAGCGACGAATTTGGGTTCGGGGTCGATGTGGAAGCTGTCGAGCGGGGCGCGGAAGATGACTTTTTGCCGGCGGGCGATTTCTTTCGGCAGCCAGCGTTCGGCAACGAGGCGCAGGAGATGTTTGTCGCGGAAGCCGTGGAGTTTCCACTGCGGGGCGAGCTGGGAGGTGAAGTCGAAGACGTCTTCGTCGAGGAAGGGGTAACGAACTTCGACGGAGGAGTGCATGGCGACGCGGTCGCCTTTGGCCTGAAGGAGGTGACCGGCGAGGGTGACCCGTGCGCCGACCCAGAGGCTGCGATTGAGCGGGGCCCAGTGCTTGGCGCGGTCGAGGTTCATGCCCAGGCTTTCCCAGGGGCGTGCGGTGGCAAGGACTTCGCGCATGGGCTCGCCGTAGAAGCGGAGTTTGGAGAGGGCGAGGACGCCGTAGCTGTCGATCCAGGCATTGGGTCCGCCGACGGCGTCTTCCCACATCTTGCGGCTGGTGGCGGGGTAGTGAGGGACTTTGTTGAGGCGGAGAAAGGCGCGGCGTGCCATGTCGCTGAGGCGCAGGCCGGGGATGACATCGAGACCGCCGAAGATCTTGGCGATTTTATACCACGGATAGCCTGCGAGCCATTCGTCCGCGCCTTCGCCGGTGAGGACCACCTTCTGCCCGTTCGTATGCACGCGACGTGCCAGCATAAGCAGGGCGGCGCATGAGGTGTCGATGACGGGTGCTTCTGCGGCATGGATCAACTGGGGATACATTTCCAGCGCGTCGCTGGGGCGAAACTCCTGCACGATGGGGGGCTTGGTGCCGATGTGTTTTGCGGTACGCTGGGCGGCGCTGAGTTCATCGAGCTTCGGATCGTCCACCCGAATGGTGTAGGTGTTGATGGACTCGCCTTTGAGCTTGCATGCCATGGCGACGATCATGCTGGAGTCGAGGCCGCCGGAGAGGTAGGCGCCCACAGGGACATCCGCACGGAGGCGCTTGTCCACGGCCTGAAGGAGGAGACTTTCAAACTCATCGACCAGCTTGGTGGGATCCGTTTCCGGGTTTTCCTGGCCTTGATTGGGGAAATCCATCTCCCAGTAGGTGTGCTCCTTGATGGGCTCTGCCTGACCGGGAGTGATCTGCAAGTAGTGGCCCGCAGGCAGGAGCTGGATGCCGGCGAAACACGTCGTCGGCCCGGGCATGGCGCCGAAGGTGAAGATGTGATCAATGCCGTTGAGGTCTGCCTGTGGGGTGACCATTCCCGAAGCGAGCAGGCCTTTGATTTCGGAGGCAAACAGCAGCCAGTCGCCCTGGCGCGTCCAATACAGTGGCGAGATGCCGAAGCGATCACGACCCAGGGTGAGCTGATGGCGCGGCACATCGAACAAGGCCACGGCAAACTGGCCGCGCATGCGCGCGAACATGCCTTCGTGACTTTCCTCCCACAGATGCGGGATGAGCTCGGTATCACAGTGCGTATGAAGAACATGGCCGCGAGAGACCAGCTCGGCGCGCTTCTCGGGGAAATCGAAGAACTCGCCATTGTAAACGGTGTAGGCGCTCTGGTCTTCATTGCACATGGGCTGCTGACCATCGGCGAGGCCGACAACGCTGAGACGCCGTGAGGCCAGTGAGACGCCGGGGCGTTTGAAAAAGCCCTCTTCATCCGGTCCCCGGTGAGTCAAGGCGCGAGCCATGCGTTCGACCACACCTTCAGACACCGTTCGCCTTCCGGCCAGATCCATGATACCAGCAATGCCACACATATGTCAGCAGTTATCGCTGCGGTTGGGGGGCGGAATCAATCGTAAACTGGTCAGGTAGGGTTAGACCCCATGCGCCTGCTTGGGACCTGCGTAAAGCTCCTCCAAGGCCGGAGCCGATGGGCGTCACCGTTTCCGCAGGCGGAGAGCGCAGGTGGTAGGGTTTTACCCCATCGATAACATCAGGTCGTGGGGTTATAGGGAAATGCCGCCGCTGTAGATCAGAGGTGAAGACGGACTCATGCAGTGGGCCGTGAACTCTTTTCCATATCAAACATGCCCTCAACTAAACACTCCACTTCGTTTCAGCCGCCAGCACAGCCAATTTTAAACAAGGAGAGTATTGCCATCATCGGGATCGGCTGTCGTTTCCCTGGTGGGGTGACTGACGCGGAGTCGTTCTGGAAGCTGCTGGAAGAAGGACGTGATGCGGTGGGTGAGGTTCCGGCTGACCGCTGGAATGTGGAGCGTTTCTATGATGCGGAGCCTGGGATTGTGGGCAAGACCGTGGCGAAGCGCGGGGGCTTCATCGATGGCATCGACCAATTTGACCCGCAGTTCTTCGGCATCTCGCCGCGTGAGGCGCCGTACATTGATCCGCAGCAGCGTCTGCTGCTGGAAACCGCGTATGAGGCCATTGAAGATGCGGGGCTGGTGCTGGATCTCGACAAGGGGACGGACATCGGCGTGTTCGTGGGTATTTCGCACAATGATTACCAAGGCTTGCAGCATACGGCGACGGATCGTGCGGGCATCAGCGCGCATACGCCCACGGGCAGCGCGCACAGCATTGCGGCGAACCGCATTTCGTATTGCTTGAATCTGACGGGGCCGAGCATTGCGATGGACACGGCCTGCTCGTCCGCGCTGACGGCGGTGCATGTGGCATGTGAGCACATCATGGATGGTCGCTGCAAAACGGCGATGGCAGGTGGTGTGACGGTGATGATCACCCCGGATGGATTCATCGGCTTTTCACAGGCGGGGATGCTTTCCCCTGAAGGCAAGTGCAAGGCCTTCGATGCTTCGGCGAATGGATTCGTCCGTGGCGAAGGCGCAGGCATGGTGCTGCTGAAAAAGCTTTCTGACGCCATCGCGGATGGTGATCCGATCCATGCGGTGATCGTGGGCTCAGCGGTGAATTCGGATGGTCATACCAATGGGATTTCACTGCCGAGTCCCGATGCGCAGGCGCGTCTGGTGCGTAATGCGTGTGTGGTGGCCGGGGTCTCTCCAACGCAGATCGGCTACGTCGAAGCGCATGGCACCGGCACGGCGGTGGGTGACCCCATTGAAGCGCATGCACTGGCGGAGGCCTTGTGTGCCGAGCGTGCGGCTGACGCGCCGCTGGTCATTGGATCGGTGAAGACGAATCTGGGACACTTGGAAACCGCGTCGGGTGTGGCAGGGCTGGTCAAAGCCGTGCTGGTGCTCAAGCACGGGCGTATTCCGGCGAGCTTGCATTTTGACTCACCGAGTCCGCACATTGATTTTAGCGCGCTGAAACTGCGCGTGCCGGTGGCGAGCGAAGTGTTTCCTGACAACGGAGCGGTGCGTCTTGCCGGGGTGAACTCCTTCGGCTTTGGCGGCTCCAATGCTCATGTGATCCTGGCTGAGGCACCGAAGCAGGCCCCGCGTGCCCATGTGACGCCATGCAGCAACCGCGCCTGGCCGATGACGCTTTCCGCACGCTCTGAGAAGGCTCTGCAGTCCGCCGCGTGGCAACTGAGTGTGTGGCTGGACGAGCATTCCAAACTGAATGGAAGTTCGCCGCTGCTGCCGGACATCACTTACATGCTTGGCGCGAGGCGCAATCATCACTCCTACCGTCTGGCGCTCACAGCGCGCACCTTGGGCGAGATGGTGCAGGAGCTCAACGCCTTTGCCACCGGGCAGGCTGGACCGCGGATGCGCAGTTCCTTCACCCCCCGCCGTGAGCAAGCGGCACGAGTTGTTTTCGTGATGAGCGGTCAGGGCCCGCAGTGGCAGGGCATGGGCTGTGAGCTGATGAAGCATGAGCCGGTGTTTAAGAGCATGATCGAGGCCTGTGACAAGGCGATGAAGCCCTATGCGAAGTTTTCGCTGATCGATGAACTCAATCGTCCTGAAGCGGAATCGAAGATGCAGCTCACATCGATTTCACAGCCCGCCATTTTTGCCATGCAGATGGCACTGGCCGCGCTGTGGCAGTCATGGGGCATCCAGCCTGCGGCGGTCGTTGGCCACAGTGTCGGCGAAGTCGCGGCGGCCTGCATCGCAGGCATCCTCACGCTGGATCAGGCGGCGAAGGTGATCGTTCTGCGCGGAAAATTCATGGATGAATGCGAGGCAGCAGGCGGTGGCATGCTGGCCGTGGGCATGAGCCCGGATGAAGCGAAAGCGGTGATCGCCAAGCATGACCGTACGGTGAGCATTGCTGCCTTCAACGGGCCGCGTTCGCTGACGTTGTCCGGCTTGAAGAGTTCGCTGGAGGGCATCGCGGCTGAACTGGAATTGAAGGGTGTCTTTGCGCGCTTCCTGAAGGTGAGCCATCCGTTCCATCATGCGATGATGCAACCTGCTGCGGATGCTTTGAACGCAGAGCTTAAGGGTTTGAAACCGAATGCTGCAACACTGCCGTTTTTCAGCACCGTGACCGGAGAGCGCCTCGCGGGTCCGACTTGTACTGCGAGCCACTGGTCACGCGGTGTGCGTCAGGCCGTGGAGTTTGCGCCGGCGATTGCTGCGGTGGCGGAGTTTGGTGTGGATGTGTGGCTGGAGATTGGTGCGCACCCCGCACTGGTGCGCTCCATTCAGGAATGTCTGGGTGAAGATGCCAGCAAAGCGGTTGTGCTGGCCTCAGCACGCCGCGAACGCGAGCATGAATCCTTGCTGGAGACGGCGCTGGATCTGCACCTGGCAGGAGTGGTGCTCGACTTCAAAGCGATCACCCCTTCGCGGCGTCATCTGACGCTGCCAGCCTATGCCTGGGACAAGAGCCGCTGGTGGAATGAATCTGCCGAGATGCGCGAAGGCCGGCTGGCCCCTGGCGGGCGTGGACTGCTCGACATCCGCCTCCCTCGCGCCGTCCCCACGTGGATCACGCGGCTGGACAACCGGCACATGGCCTTCTTGAAGGATCATCGCGTCGAGAACCTCATCATCTTTCCTGCGGCGGGTTTCGTCGAAATGGCGCTTGAAGCCGGGGTGCAGTTGTTTGAGGGCAAAGCCTTCGTCATTGAGGACTTCGAAATCCGCAAGCCGCTCATCCTGCCAGATCCGCCCTCCGGGCTGCTGCTGGAACTGACGTATGATCCGACGGAGCGCACGTTCTCCATTCAGAGCCGGTTTGAAAGCGGGGCCTCGTGGTCCACGCACGTCGTGGGTGCCATGCGCGGTGAACGCACGGAGTCCTCCTTTGCATCATCGACTTGGGAGGCGTCCAAGCTGCCTGCCGTGGGACTGGACACCTTCTATGATCACATGAGTGACATGGGGCTGCGCTACGGTGAGGAGTTTCGCCCGATTCGTGAACTCTCTGCCAGTGACGGCAAGTCGGCAGGACGTGTGTCTTTGGGTGCTGCGATCGCGCCGCGTGCCGCTGAGTATCCGCTGCATCCGGTGCTGTTTGATGGTGCGCTGCAGATCTTCTCTGCGGGTGCGGCGACGGTGGAAGGCCGCACGGCCGGACTGCGGCTGCCGGTGCGCTTTGCGCGCATTCTGTTTCTACGTACGCCCGGAGCCTCCAGCAGGGTGCGTGCCGGGGTGAAGGATGCGAATGACGAATTCGTGGAAGGCGGGATCGAACTGTATGACGAAGGTGGCAGGCCGTGTGTCCGCATTGATGGCTTCCGCGCGATCAGCGTGGAAGGATCACGCCGCACAGGCAAAAATGGCAAGGGCCGGGACGTGACCTACCACATCGGCTGGGAGGAGCGCACGCTGGGAACCAAGGCCGCTGCGGCCGCCCCGGTGGCGCTGAGCCGCCTGCATGAAGTGGCGCAGCACGCGCTGGATGAAGTGCTGGACATGCGGGGCCGCGACAACCTCGATGCTGCCAGTGCTGCGGGTGATGAACTGACCGCCGCACAGGTTGCGAGCGGTCTGCGCGCCATGGGCGCTGAGGGAGAATTCACGGCGAAAACCCTCCGAGTGGGCGACTCCATGCAGCGCTCGTTTGTGCAGTTGATGAACAACTTGGTGAAGCAAAAGCTGCTGATCGTCAAAGGAGCGGGGTATCAGACGACACCGGTCTTCACGAAAGCGGCAGATTCCGCAGCGAGCCTGCTGGGTTCATGCATTGCCCTGTATCCCGGTCACTTGCCAGAGGCGCTGCTGTGCGGAGCCACCTGTGCGGAACTCGGGCCCATCATGCGCGGTGAAAAGGAGGCGGTGCAGGTGTTGTTTGCCAGCGGTGGCGCGGATTTGCTGGATCAGTTTTATGGCGACGGTCTCGTGACGAGTCCGTGGCTCGCAGCCATCGCCAGCGCGGTCAGTGAAGCGGCGCTCCATCTCCCGGAAGGGCGTGGGCTGCGCATTTTGGAGATCGGCGCAGGCACGGGCGGTCTCGCCTCTCAGGTGCTTCCTGGCCTTGAGCGCGGGGTGCATACCTATGTCTTCAGCGATGTGTCTCCCGCCTTTTTCCCAGCGGCGAAACAGAAGCTGAATTCTTTTGCCGAAGTCGAGTATCAGATCTTCGATCTGGAGAAGGCTGGCACTGAGCAGGAATTCAAGGCTGGCTCATTCGACATCATCCTCGGCACGAATGTGATTCATGCGGTGAGCGATGTGCGAAACGCCCTGCGTAATCTGAATGACCTGCTCGTTCCCGGTGGCAGTCTGTTGTTTGTCGATGTCGCGACACCGCATTTGTGGCTGAACGCGGTCTTCGGACTGACGAGCGGCTGGTGGCGGTTTACGGATCGCGATCTGCGGCCGAATCACCCGCTGCTGGAGCGTGAGCAATGGCAGAAAATTTTGGGTGAAACGGGCTTCAGCGAAAGCGTTTCGCTCTCTGGATTGATCCGCTCCCAAGGCGGCGAAAGTTTGATCGGTCTCATGGCGCGCAAGCCATGGAGTGAAGCGGTGCTCAGTGCGCCGACATTGCTCGAAGCGCCGGTGGAAAAATCCTGGCTGGTGATGGCGGACGCGGGTGGTCTTGGTGATGAACTCGCGGTGCAACTGCGTGCAAGCGGCGTGCGCTGCCGGGTGGCGCACCGTGGCAATCCCTTTGAGCCGGAAGGCACGGATGTCTTTGCGCTGCGTGCTGAGTCGCTGGAAGACTGGCAGCAACTGCTGCAATCATGCTCGGACGAAACGCCGGAACGTTTTGTCTTCCTGTGGAGTCTGGACGAGACCGAACCGGGTGCAGGCAAAGAGGCTGCGATGCTGGGCACGGATGGTTTGTTCCATCTGACGCAGGCGCTCGAACTTCTCAATCCGGCGGCGAAGCTGCGCATCGATGTGGTGACGCGCGGTGCCCAGCCGGTGGGTCGGAACAAGCAGGTGGCGCTGGCCCAGGGGCCCGCCCTCGGCCTGATGCGCGTGATTGCCAATGAGCATAACAACTACACCTGCCGTGGCATTGATCTGCCGCCGGTGGCATCTGCCGCAGACCGTGGGATGCTTTGGAATGAGCTTAAGCAGGATGATGCGGAACGTGAGATCGCCTTCCGCGGAGAAGCGCGCTATGTGCGGCGTGTGACTCGTGGCCTGCAGTCGCGTGAGCAGGTGCTGGATGCCAGCGTGCCGCTGCGGCTGGAGTCGCGTGAGCGTGGACTGCTGGATGCGCTGCGACTGGTGCCCTTTGTCCTGCCGCCATGTGGTGCGGGTGAGGTGGTCATCGAGGTGAAGGCTGCGGGGATGAATTTCCGCGATGTACTTAAAGCGCTGGCGCTGTATCCTGCTGAGACGGCGGATGCGCGTGTCTTTGGTGATGAAGTCGCCGGGATCGTGCGGGCCGTGGGCAGTGGTGTGACGCATGTGAAGACGGGTGACCGCGTATTTGGCCTCGCGGTGTTCGGACTCGCGACGTACTCGATGGCGCGTGCTGGCGATGTGCGGGTCATTCCTACGGGGCTGACGTTTGAAGAAGCGGCGACGCTGCCGGTGGTCTTCATGACGTCATGGCATGCGCTGAAGACGGTGGCGAATCTGAGAAAGGGTGAGCGCATTTTGATCCATGCGGGCGCGGGTGGCGTGGGCATGGCGGCGGTGCAGATCGCCCATCATCTGGGGGCGGAAGTCATCGCCAGTGCCGGGAGTCCGGCGAAGCGTGCGCTGCTGACGACTCTGGGTGTGAAGCATGTCATCGACTCACGTCGTGCCGACTTTGCCGAGGCGGTGATGGAACTGACGAATGGCAAGGGCGTGGGCGTGGTGCTGAATGCACTCGCTGCCGAAGCCATCCCGATGGGGCTCTCCTGTCTGGCGCAGTCCGGCCGCTTCCTTGAAATTGGCAAACGGGACATTTATCAAAACAGCCGCATCCCGCTGTGGCACCTGCGCAAGAACGCATCGTTCCACGTGGTGGCGATGGATGCGATCTTCAGCGATGATGAAGAGCAAACGCGTGAGCTGCTGGGAACGATTGCTGATCTGGTCGAGCAGAAGGCGCTGCATGCGCTGCCATTCCGCGCCTTCCCGGCCTGCCGCATTGATGTGGCGTTCCGGCTGATGGCGCAGGGCAGACACACCGGCAAGGTGATCGTGTCATTCCCTGAGCCGTTTGTCGTAAGACGCGGCGAACCTGTGGCTCCGCCCTTTACGGTGAAGCCGGAAGGTTGCTACCTGATCACCGGGGGCTTTGGTGGCTTCGGCAAAGTGGTGGCCGAGTGGCTGGCTGATTGCGGCGCGAAGCATCTGGTGCTGAGCAGCCGCAGCGGACCGACAACCCCTGAAGCGAATGCTTTCCTGGCGAAACTGAACGCCCGTGGTGTGGAGGTAAAAGTGATGCTGGCAGATGCTGGCGCACCGGAAGACATCCAGCGACTGCTGACGGAAATTTCCTCGGCTGAGATTCCGCTGAAAGGCGTGTTTCATCTGGCCATGGTGATTGATGACGCACCGATGGCGGCGCTGACAAGTGAGCGCATGCGCACGGTGCTGGCACCGAAAGCGCATGGCGCGTGGCTGCTGCATGAAGGCACGCTTGGCATGAACCTGGACTGCTTTGTGATGTTCTCGTCCATCTCGAGCATCTTCGGCAACGCCGGACAGGCCAACTACGCTGCGGCGAATGCCTTCCTGGATTCACTCGCCTATCATCGCACAGCCCTGGGGCTGCCTGCGCTGGTGATCAACTGGGGTGCACTCGGCGGGGAAGGGTATGTGGCGCGCAATGAACGTGTGGCTGAATATCTCGCCCGTCAGGGCACGACGCCGCTGTCTCCAAAAGAGGTGGTGATGCTGATGGAGTCCTTTCTCAATGCCGGAACAACACAGGCCATCGCAATGCGGGTGGACTGGTCGAAATGGCGGCAGTCATCCCGTGGTGGGCAGGAGAGCCCGCTGCTGGAGCGCATCTACGCGGCAGGTGTGGACGCCCCGGAAGCGAGTGGTGCGAAGAGTGACTGGCGGCGGAAGATTGAATCCGCTGCGCCTGCGGACCGTGGTGAGGTGATTGGCCAGGCGGTGCGTGATGTCGTGGGCTCTGTGCTGCGCGTGAAACCTGAGGGGCTGCGATTTGACCAGCCGCTGACGGATTTGGGACTTGATTCATTGATGGCGGTGGAGATCGAAAACTCGATCGAAAGCTCCATCGGTGTGGCCTTGCCTCCAGCGAGCCTGATGCGTGCGCGCACCATTGGCCAGATTGCGACATTGATCGCTGAACACATGGGAGAGACAGCTGCTCCTAAAGCGCCTGAACTGCCTGCTGAGCCGGTGGCAACCGATGAAGTGGATATTGGGGCGCTGAGTGATGATGAAATTGACCGGTTGCTCGATGGTGCCGATGTTTCGGATGAGAAACCACGGGGGCTGAAGACTCAAGCCTGATGCCTGAAGACAACCGAGCACGCCTGAAACAATGGCTGGCGAGCGGCGAGATACGCCTGCAGCCGCTGAGCTTTCCGCAGCGCGAGCTGTGGGAGGCGGCGCCTGTGCCTGCCGCTGATGTTTCGAACAACATCTGCGCACTGATTCAGGTGCGCGGCATGCTGACGCCGCAGGGCAGCGAGGCAGCGCTGCAAAAAGTCGTGGACCGGCAGGAGGTGCTGCGGCTTTCGATTTTGCCTGGCAAGGAGCAGGCGATGCAGATGATTCGCAAGAGCGCTGTGCCTGCACTGCGGTTTCATGAGCTTTCAGCCGCACAGCAAGAGCCGGAGGCGATTGAAGAGCTCACGCGAGAGATTGCCAGCCGGCCGTTTGATCTGGTGCAGGGACCGCTGTACCGCGCGGAGGTGTTTCGACGCTCTGCGGATGATCATGTGCTGGTGCTGGTGATTCACCATGCCATTGCCGATGGCTGGACGCTGGGCGTGTTTGTGCAGGATTTGTTTGCCTCGTACATGCAGGGTGTCCGGGGAAATCAGGCGGCGCTGCCACCGGTGCCGCTGAGCTATTCGCAGTGGGGTGCTGCCGAGCGTGCTTTCTGGCAGCCTGCGGTGCTGGCACCCCGGCTTGAGTTTTGGCGGGCGCACCTTGCTGGAACTCCACGCATCTGGAATATCGCTGTGAGTGGTGTGCTGCAACGCTGCGTGACCCAGGTCTCTGCGGAGCTGGGCCGCTCTGTGCGTGAGCTGGCGCGCCGCCATGGGGCGACGCTTTTCAGCACGCTGCTGACGGCGTTTCAAATCGCGCTGTCAAAGTGGACGGGGGCGGATGACATCGTGGTCGGCACGCCGGTGGCGAATCGCAGCACGCAGGCCGCGCGCGAGACGATGGGCTACTGCTCAGGCATTGTGCCATTGCGGGGTCAGATTGACCGCACGCGCTCCTTTGCCGAAAGCCTGCGCAGTGTGCATGAGACCACGGTGGAGTCGTTCGCCAATGCCATTCCGTTTGCTGAACTGGTGCGTGCCCTGGGTGTGGAGACTGCCCCTGGACACAATCCGCTGTTTGAAGTGCGGTTTGCGCTGCAAAATCATCCGATTCCTGATGTCGCCGTGCCGGGGCTTTCGCTCCAGTTGCGGATGCGCAGCACGGGAACGGCCCGGTTCAACCTTGCCTGTGAGATCAACGAGGAAGGGGATGCCATGGAAGTGGCCTGGTTGTTCCAGCCGGATCAATTTTCACACACCGAGATTCAGCATGTGGGCCGTATGTACCTAGACGTCCTCGCTGGCGTCTGCCACTCCCCCGAAATATTGACTGCCGCCCTCATGACCACGCTGCGATGAATCCTGAACCTGCCATTACACCGCATTGGGTGAGTCGTTCGGCTTTTCAGATCGTGGTCTTCCTTTTTCTGTTCAGCGAAATCGCGCTCGGCGCGGTGCTGTACAGCGGGGCCTCGCTTTGGTGGGCGGTCCCGCTGGTGCTGCTGGTCGCGCATCTGATGCATGGGGCGGCGGTGGGCTTTCATGAGGCGACGCATGGCCTGCTCAGGAAAAACCGGCGCTTCAATGAATTTGATGGCGTGCTGCTGGGTGTCTTCAGCTTCATGAGCTTCAGCTTGTACCGTGCGGCACATCAAACGCACCATGCGTACTTCGCCACAGAGCGTGATGAAGAGCTGTGGCCGTTCGTTTTCACGACGGCACCGCGCTGGAAGAGAGTTCTGGTGGCGTTCCTCGAACTGACTTGCGGAATAGTGTACACGCCGCTCCTCTTTCTCCGCTCGTTCCTGCGGACGGGTTCGCCGATCCGCAGTCCGAAGGTGCGCCGCCGCATCTGGGCTGAGCTGGGGCTGATGGTGGTGGTGTGGATCGGGTTCATCGCCGCGATTTCGTACTGGCAGGTGTGGAACTACTTTTTGTGGATGTATTTCGCACCGGCATTCATCGCGGGGAACCTGCAAAGCTGGCGCAAGTATGTGGAGCATGTGGGGCTGACCGGCAGCACGGTGAACAGCGCGACGCGGCATATTGTGGCCGAGGGCTGGTCTGGCCGGCTGATGGCCTTCACGCTGCTGCATGAGCCTTACCATGGCGTGCATCATCTGCATGTGGGTGTGCCGCACGCAGAGCTGCCGCACCGTGTGGCTGACATCATGCCGAAGACACCCGATGAGCGGCCGCCTTTCCCGAGCTATCGACATGCGATGCTGGACGTGTTCCGCAGTCTGAGTGATCCACGCGTGGGAGCGCAATGGCACAAACCCGCAAACCATTCATGAAATTAGAGACAACCCATGCCAGTGCTGATGTCGCAAGCGAAGTGGTCTTCGAGGCGAAGGGATTGAAAAAAGAATACGATGATGGCCGCGTGCATGCACTGCGTGGCGTGAACTTTCGCATCACACAGGGTGAGTTTGTGGTGATCCTCGGCCCGAGCGGCTGTGGCAAGACGACGCTGCTGCAGATGCTGGGCGCGCTGGCCGAGCCCAGTGCGGGCATCCTGCACTATCGCGGCAAATCGCTTGCCGACCTGGCTGATCCTGCGAGCTATCGCGCCCGCGAGATTGGCATTATTTTTCAGGCCTTCCATCTGCTGCCAACCTTCACGGCGGTGGAAAATGTGCAGATGCCCATGTTTGAAACGGACCGACCTGCGGCAGAGCGAACTGAGCGGGCCGTGGAGTTGCTGAAGCTGGTGGCACTGGGGCATCGCCTGGATCATTTCCCTTCGAAGCTTTCCGGTGGTGAAAAGCAGCGCGTCGCCATCGCCCGCAGTCTGGCCAATGGGCCTACAGTGCTGCTGGCGGATGAACCGACGGGGAATCTCGACAGTGAAAATTCGAAAAAAATTCTGGAGCTGATCATCAGGCTCCGCCGTGAGCAGAACATGACGCTGGTGCTGGTGACGCACGATCTGAACATTGCGCGCATGGCGACACGAACGATTGAGATGAAGGACGGCCTGATCGTGGCCGATCAACAAGTACCCCAAACCGCAGCCTGATATGAACTTTTTAACCATCGTTGTGCGCGGCCTGCTGCGCCGCCCTGTGCGCACCGGGCTTACCCTTGTGGGCATCTCCATTGGCATCGCCGCTGTCGTGGCCTTGGTCGGGATTTCGCACGGTTTTGAGGCGAGCTGGGCAACGGGGATGAAGGTGCGCGGCACCGACATTGTGGTGAGCAACATGGGCAACGCGCTCGCGCCGAAACCGTTCAGCGCCGAGGTGCGTGACCGCATCGGGAAACTGCCGGAAGTAGCGGCTGCATGCTCGATCTATGCCGATCTAACCAGCGTGGAGGATGCCTCGATGATGGTGGTGTCTGCCCGCGAATGGGGCGGCTTTTCATGGCAGAATCTGAAGCTGATCTCCGGGCGCATGCCGAATGATGGGATGGAGGATGCGGTGGTGCTGGGCCAGACCGCCGCCGAGATGCTCAAGAAGAAAATCGGTGACCCGCTGCAGCTTGAAACCAAGGAGCTTAAGGTCGTCGGCATCGTGGATGGGGGCGCGATGGTGGAGAACGGCTCGGTGATTCTGTCGCTGGAGTTGTTTCAAAAAATCACGGGCAACGAAGACCGGATCAATGTCATCGACATCCGTGCCGCCCCTGGCATGAGCGAGGAGGCTGTGAAGCAGCTCTGTGATAAAATCAATGCCATCGCGCCGGAAGCGAAGGCCATGGTGGCGGGAGAGCATCTGGGCAACAGCCAGGCGTTTCGTTTCATCAGCGCGATGAGCTGGGGGACCTCGCTGCTGGCGGTGATCGTCGGTGTGCTGGGGGTGATGAACACGATGCTGATGACGGTGTTTGAGCGGAAGCAGGAAATGTGCATTCTGCTGGCCATTGGCTGGAAGCCCTCGCGCATCATTCGCATGATCTTGTGGGAGTCGGCGCTGCTCGGCTTTCTTGGTGGCATCGTCGGTGTGATCATCGGCACCATCAGCGTGAAAGTGCTGGAGCAGCTGCCCGCCATTCACGGCATGCTGGAGCCGGATTTCAACGGCGGGCTGATGGCTGTGGCGGTGGTGCTTGCCGTGGTCGTGGGCGTCATCAGCGGGCTGTATCCGGCGTGGCGCAGTTCACGTCTGACACCAAGTCTTGCCATGCAGGGCTGATTTTGTTTACCCAACACACCTCTTATGAAAACACTTCTCCGACTGATCTTTCCGGCGCTTTTGGCGGTGTCCGCCCATGCGGATTCCGCGTCTGACCTCGCTGCCAAACTGGGTGCCATCCAGCAAAACGGTGCATCCGTGGTGCGGCTGAAAATGGAGGTGCAGGGGGCAGGCAAGTCCACGCTGCAACTGCAGATCAAGCAGCGCCGCAGCAGTTCGAGCACGGAAGTGGTGTATCAGGTGCTCTGGCCCAAAGACCGGGCTGGAGAATCCGTGCTGCTGCGGAAAACGGGTGATCAATCAGCGACGGGTGCGATCTTCATTCCGCCGAACACCGTGCGTACGCTCGACAGCTCCCAGATGAAGGACTCGCTGCTCGGCAGCGACCTGACCTATGACGATGTGGTCGAAAATTTCTTCCTTTGGAAAGAGCAGGCGGTTGTGGGTACGGAAGTGGTGAACCGAGTGAGCTGTGACATCCTTGAATCCAAACCTGGCAGAGGCCAGCGTAGCAACTATGGCAGCGTCCGCACGTGGGTGGACCGTCGCCGGGATGTGCCGCTGCGCGTGGAAAAATACAGTTCCTCAGGGAAGCTGGTGCGGCGCATTGAGACGACGCGCGTCGTGACCAATGATAACAAACAGGCCGTGCCAGCGAACCTCACGGTGACCGGACCCCGGCAGGGATCAGTGACTGAACTGAACGGCTCCAGCATCAAGCATGACGTGAGTTTCAGCGACCGTGAGTTTGCTCCCACAGGGTTTATGGAAGTGAGTGCGGGACGTTCTGCTGGGAACTGAAGCATTGAATGCGAGAAGGGGCAGGTTGTTTAGATCTGCCCCACCGGAGTCGTTTTGAGGCGCAGGAGGACATGCCGGGGCTGAGTGCCGAGGGAAGAAGGATGAGTAAAGTGGCTAGATCCCTCCGGTGTAAAGCAGGGTGAGGAGAATGATGACGATGAGACTGGCACCACCGCCTACAAAGTGCCTGCCGGAGCCGAAACTGTAACCGCCTGCCGCGAGAACTAGAAGGATGAGGAGGACGATGATGATGTTCATGGTGGCGAGGGGGGGGTGGTTTGTGGTGCAATGTTGGGATAGCGGCTGACGCGATACCATGGGGTGTTCACCCCTTTTATTTCGCAGCGGCGGGTATGGGTGAAGGCTCCAAATGCCTAGCATGAATGGCATTTGATTAAGGCTGGGCGTCGAGGAAATCATCCATTCACTGACTAGCCGAAAAGTGTCACGGAGCGCGGACTTGAGTCCGCTGCAGGTCGTCCGCGTGGGACGTGTGATGGCTCGCACT
>NZ_JAQSEA010000261.1 GCF_029946185.1 Prosthecobacter sp. | reverse complement strand
CCTGCGTTGCAGTCGAGGATGTCGAGGGTGTCGATCTTCGAGAAGTGGTGCTTCAGCGCGTAGGCGGTGTACACGTTCGTCACGCCGGGGTCAAAGCCGCAGCCGAGCAGGGCGGTGAGGCCGGCTTTCTTGAACTTGTCCTGGTAGGCCCACTGCCAGTGGTACTCGAACTTGGCGACGTCACGCGGCTCGTAGTTGGCGGTGTCGATGTAATGAACTCCGGCTTCGAGGCAGGCGTCCATGATGGTGAGATCTTGGTACGGCAGCGCCACATTGATGACGACCTCGGGCTTGTAGCTCTTCAGCAGCTTGACGAGTTCCGGCACATTGTCGGCATCGACGGCGGCGGTTTGGATCGGGCGCTTCAGTTCTGCGGCGATGCTGTCGCACTTGGATTTGGTGCGGCTGGCCAGCATGATCTCGCCGAACACGTCGGGAAGCTGGGCACATTTATGAACGACAACGCGGCCAACGCCGCCGGCTCCGATGATGAGGACTCTGTGGGACATGAGGGGGGAAAGGGGGATGAGGAATCACTGCCAAAAATGGCGGGAGAGCGAGTGTAGCAGGCATGGGGGGAATGCAAGCGACGGAAATGGGGGGAGGCAGTCAAGGGCTTCGCGTCAAGAGGTCAAGGCTGCGCCGTCAAGCGGTGTAGCTATGCGGTGCAGAGATGGGGCGGGGTGTTTCAGCCGGATGCTGCGCGTGGGGCAAATACGGATTTGCACCGCAGATATGGAAACGCCGCAGAGATTTCTTGTGAAACTCTGCGGTGTCCTTTTCTGCGGTGAACTGCAGCGATCGCGTCGATTTTACCGCGCGTTGCGTTTCTGGATGGCTTCGGGCGCGGGCAGGCGGATGTCCCAGGCGAGGCCGAGCCAGGAGAGCAGGCGGATGACTCCGTAGCTGCCATCGATCTCCCACCAGCGCAGGCCGTGGCGTGCGGAGCGGGGGAAGGCGTGGTGTGTGTTGTGCCAGCCTTCGCCCAGGGCGAGGATGCCGAAGAGGAAATTGTTGCGGCTCTGGTCGGCGCTGGGGAACGGGCGGCGGCCCCAGAGGTGGCAGGCGGAGTTCACACTCCAGGTGACGTGATGAACGATGAAGAGTCGGACCAAACCACCCCAGACAAGGCCGGTGAGCGCGCCATGCCAGGACCAGCTGATGAGTCCTCCCAGCAGGGCGGGCAGGAGCAGGGTCAGCACAATCCACAGGGGAAAGAGGGCATTCACCACCTGCAACGCACGACTGGCGCGGAGGTCCTTGATGTAGCGCGCCATGTTCGGTGGATCGGCTTTGAAGAACCAGCCGATATGGGCATGCCAGGCACCGCGGATCACTCCCAAAATGCCTTTGCCTTCGTTGCAGGGCGAATGCGGATCGTCCTTGGTATCGCTGAACTGATGGTGGCGGCGGTGCATGGACACCCAGTCAAAGAGGGAACCCTGGATGGCCATGGAGCCAAGCGCCCCGAGCACGAACTTCACAAAGGTGGGGGTCTCAAAAGAAGCATGCGTGAAGAGGCGATGAAACCCGACGGTAATCCCGAGCGTGGTCAGGACATAGAAGCCCAGCATGAGGCCCAAGTCCGTCCAAGTGAAGCCCCAGCCCCAAGCAAGAAAGGGTGCCACGACAATGCCGATGAATGGAAAAATGATGACCGCCAGTGTGGCGATGCGGACACGCCAAGGCGTGACTTCAAGAGGTGCCGCTGAAGAATGATCGGACGGCGGCAAGAGGGGCTGTGGTGAGGAATCGGAGGGCTGATTATTCATATCGATGGGTGACTTCTTGAGCGCGGAACGAAATCAGCGGGGAAGTCTTATCTACCTTCAAGTGGTGATACGTTTTGGACTGCGGGATGAAGGCAATGTTCGTTTTTATTCTTCCTTCTTGAGGATGTCTATAGAACGACCGGAGCATGACGCTGCTCCTTACAAACTGGCAGAGGTTTTGTAGATATGCTGCATCACTCTCTCAAAGGCGGCGGGGTTCCATTGCAGGCTGTGCCGCGACCAGATTCGTGAACCGCCCGATTTTCATCCTCCCAGACCCGTGGCACTTGGCAAGTGCCTCTCCTTGGGGGCATCACTCTCTCACTGGCGGCGGGCTGACATCACGCCTTGCAGGCTGCGCCGCGAGCAGATTCGTGAGGAGGCCGCTGGAGGAGGCGGGCATGAGGGTGACGGTGGCTTTGCCGTTGATGATTTTTTGGGCTTCGAGGACGTCGAAGACGGCCTGGGCGACGTCGGGGTCGTTGGAGATGTCGCGCAGGGCATTGCCGACGATTTCAGGACGCACGGCGGCGGCTTTGGCGAGCTCGATGGCAGCGGTTTTTTCGGCGGTGCTGGTGATGACGCTGACCTGATTGACGCCGTCCTGCTTGATGGCGGAGGTGACCTGCCGGAGGCGGTTGACGACTTTGCTTTCGATCTGCTTGATCATCTTCGCATCGCGAAAGTGGACCTTGCGAATGTACACGCTGCCGAGCTTGTAGCCCCACTCGTGGGACTTGGGCGTGACTTCGTTGCGCACGGTGTCGCTCATGACGTGGCGGTTTACCAGCATGTCTGCCAGCGGCAGGTTGCTGAGGCAGCGCACGGTGGAGTTGCTGACGTTGGCGGAGAGGGAGCCGCGTGGGTCGGTGTTTTTAAAGAGGAAGGAGACGGGGTCGCTGACAAACATTTCATACCAGATACCAATACCCATGGGGGCGCCTTCTTCGGAGTTCACCGGCTGGCTGCGCAGGTAGGTCTGGTCGAGGCGCAGATCGACGACTTCGCATTTGCCGAGCCAGTTCACAAGGAAGGCGGCGAGGCCGAGCTTTGCGGGGAGGAAGTGCAGGCCGGCTTCATCAATGGTGCCGATGACTTTGCCAAAGAGGATGTACACCTGGCTGCGGCGCTCCTGCACGATGGCGTACAATCCGGCGATGCGCCCGAGGTAAAGGATGAGCGGCACTGCAATGCTGAAGCCGATGAAGGTGAGAGCGGCGGCGAGGAGGAAGTTGGATAAGGTGTCCATACTGTTGTAGTTCGCGGGTTCTTGGATCCTGGGTTTAATCGCGGCGGGTTTCGACGAAGACCTGGCTGGCTTTGTCAAACAGGGCGAGGCGGACATTGCGGACGTAGGAGCGCAGGGCGGCGCTGCCACGGGATTTCAAGTCGAGGAGCTGGGTGGCGAGGCATTTGAGGGGCTCGACTTCGGCCTGGGCTTTGAGGGTTTCGATTTCGACAGCTCGCTGGGACTGCACGATCTTTTGATCGGCGCTGGCCTGCGCGAGGCTGATGTCTGAAGAGACCTGATTGTAGGCGGTGTTGATGGCGGCGAGCGCGGACTCGACTTCATTCGGTGGATCGATGCCGGTGATGAGGGAGGCATCCAGGACGATGCCGTAGCGTGCGGAGGAGCTCTGGCATTCGTGGTCCATGTGCTCGTTGAGGTCGCGCATGTTTTTGCGGATGTCGTTGATCGAGATGCCGATGGTGGAGGCCACGGTGTGCTCGGGATCGGCAGCGGGATCATGCGGCGCCTCAAAGGTGGCAATGCGCTCGCGCAAGACGCTGACGAAGTAGCCCATGACGTGGGCGTAGGCGTTCTTCACGCCGAAGACGAAGGCGTAGAGATTGCGGTCGGAGACACGGAAGCGGATCTGGCCGTTGAGACCGACATTGAGCTGGTCCTTGGTGACGGCATCGAGGATGCTGCCGGAGCTGTTGGCGGAGGGATCATCGGGGTCCCAGGCCATGTTCACGGTGCTGGTGGCGATGTCCACCTTGTACACCTTTTCCCAGGGCCATTTGAAATAGGGGCCGCCCGGCGGGATGACGCGCACCTGCGGGTAGTCGTAGCGCTGCTTCTGCGCGTCGGTGAGATGCTCGGCGACGGGGTCGTCGATGGTGCGGAGAGTACCGACGCGCTGCGCACGGCCGAAGCTGGTTTTCACCGCGCGTTCGTTTTGATTCACCGTGTAAAACCCGGCGATGAGGTAACGCATGAGGAACCAGACGAGGAATCCAATAAAACAGCCAAGGGCGGTGGACATAGGAGGGAGAGGTAGCTGGCGGGAGAGTCTGAGGGAAAAGGGGAGATGCCAACTACAAACGGGCGACGGCGTTGGAATTCAGGCGAGGGGGAAGGGGCTTACTTTGCTGCTTGACCCCAGGCGAGGTACGCGGCAACTGCGTGGAACCTACCATGATGAAAATTTCCCTGCTTCTCCTGCTCACGAGCGCGCTGTCATTGATGAGCTGTGCCACCTCCTCCCAGCCCAAGCGCCAGCCGATGGCAGGTGGTGCGATGATTTCCTTTCCAAGCCAGCACATCTCGTTCTTTCTGCCGGACGGCTGGAAGACACTGCCAAAGACCAAGGGCGGAGGACGGCTGATGGGCGCGGCACATGACAATGGCGAGAAGCCGGGCGGCATCGTGTTTGCGCTGATCACAGCGCCTGATTCCAGCCATAAGGGTGTGAAGGATCCGTATTTTACCAAGGACTTCCAGCGCGCCTGGAGCCAGAAGGGTTTCACCAAGTTCAGCAAGCCGCAGCTGGTGACGGTGGGCGGACGTGAGGCGATGCGCTTTGAGATGCAGAAGCCGGGCCAGTCCATGCTGAACTACACGTTCATCGAGCGGGGCCAGATGATCGGTCTGGTGTTTGCCTATTACGGCATGCCGATCACGAAGGGGCCGGCGGTGCAGCGGATTGTGGATTCGTTTTCGATCGGGCGGTAAAGACGCAAGACGAAGACTGGCGCAAACAGTGATCCTCACCTGCGAAGCCCCGAAGAGAATCCGCTGTGTGGTCGAGGGAGTGAGCTCTCAGGACGGGCGGAGTCTTGGGCTGATGCGGAGCCCCGCACAGAGGATTGCCTTCGGCTTGCTTTGCGGGGTGCGGACCACTTTGCTGCCGCCTTCGCCATGCCCATGGCATGGTGGGCGCTGATCGGATTCTTGCATGTCCTGATCTTACGGTCAGGCTCGGCCCGGGACATCGATTGTTTACTCGTCATCCTCCGGCCAGATGATGAGAAGTTTGCGGCCATCAGGCAGCGTTGCCACAATTTTTCCCGTCGCGATGTCAATGGCGGGCGTGTCCCCGACATCGGCCACCACGTGTCCGGCCGTTTCCCGCTCTAGACCGTTAAGCTTAGCCACGGCCTCGATCAGGCCGTCAAATGCATCGGGATGAATCATGGCCGAAGCTTCCTCACCCAGCTCAGTTTCACAAAGGCTTTCATCATCTCCGCCCGGACAGGATGAGCACTCAGGAGTATCCCGTGGGGGCTTGATTGAGGCTCGGACAATCGAGTGACGAAGCGCACGCTGGATGGCTTAAGGCTTCTCGCATACCTCCGGCATGCGGCCTTGGGCAGGGAGGTGATCGTGGGATGATCCGGTCGTTCCCGCTGCACCGCTGCGCGGTTTCGCTCCACCACCGGCTAATATCTCTGCTTTGCCTTCGGCTGTCTCCGCTTCGCTACGGCTCTCCAGGAGCATCAGACGCAGCCCGTCATTGGGGCTTCATTCATGCATGCGGCTTCGAACCGCAGAGGCTGGACGGTCGCAGAGGTGTGTGTGCACTGAGACCGGCACACTAGGCGGTGTCTGAAAACCGCTGCGTGGACTGGTCTGCGCAGCATTTCTGGCGGAGCGCGGGCCTCCGAGCCCGCAGCACTCCGCGAAGCATGGGAGGCACCGCGTTTCCCTTCAGCTTCTGCTCTGGGGTGCGGCGCTTTTTCTGCTAAGAACTGCTGATGTGAACGATGACATGCTGGCGTGCTTGCCGCCTGCTGCGGGCTCGGAGGCCCGCGCTCCTTGGGGGCGTTTTGAAACACCGCCTAGGGTTGACGCAGCGCATGCTGGATGCCGCCCACACGGCCAACCATTGAGCAAACCGCAGGATTTCTGAACAATTGCGTCACTTTATAACGCGAGTCTCATGAAACGGCGTTTCGCTCAAGACGGGCAGCAAAAGACCATGAGATTGAATTCTCATGGTCTGCTGGTCTCCGGGAGGATGGAGTTGTTGAGGGCCACAGGAGGTGGCCCGCAAAGCTTAGATGGTCCTGCGCTTGCGCTTGATGTTCAAGTGGATGGTGGCGCGCTGGATGGCGGCCATGGCGGCGGCGACTTCTTCCTGCTGCTCGCCGGGCTTGAGGGTTTCGAGGGCTTTCTTGGCGCGGGCGATGGCTTCTTCAGCGGCTGCTTCGTCGATCTTGTCGGAGTCGATGGCGGCATCGGTGAGGATGCGGGTGACGGAGCCGGTGACTTCCACCAAGCCTTCGCCGACGGCCATCTCAATGGTTTTGCCGCCCTTGGTGATGCGCAGCTCTCCGGGGACCAGGGTGGTCACCAGGTTGCTGTGTGCGGGCAGGACGCCCATTTCACCTTCATACCCTGGAAGCACGACGCTATCGACCTCATCGGAGTAGATGCGGGCTTCAGGTGTGACGATTTCGAGTTTGAGGGGCATGTGGGAAGGGGTCAAAAGAGGTCAAGGATTCGTCAAGAGGCAAGGGTCGTGTGGATCGGCGAGTCTTGACTCTTGGACCCACTTGACCCCCGAAGAGGTTAGTCCTTCTTCACGCCGTCAATGCCGCCCTTCATGTAGAAGTTGGCTTCGGGAACGCTGTCGTGCTTGCCGTCAAGGATCTCGGCGAAGCCGCGGATCGTGTCGGCAACCTTGACGTACTCGCCCTTGGTGCCGGTGAAGATTTCAGCCACGTGGAAGGGCTGGGAAAGGAAGCGCTGGAGCTTACGAGCGCGGAAGACGGTGAGTTTGTCTTCTTCGCTGAGTTCGTCCATGCCGAGAATGGCGATGATGTCCTGAAGGTCTTTGTAGCGCTGAAGGACGCGCTGCACGCCACGGGCGACGCGGTAATGCTCTTCGCCGACGATTTCCGGGGCGAGGGCCTTGGACACGGAAGCGAGAGGATCCACAGCCGGGTAGATGCCCAGCTCGGCGAGGGAACGCTCAAGCACGACGGTGGAGTCAAGATGGGCGAAGGTGTTGGCCGGGGCAGGGTCGGTCAAGTCATCCGCAGGAACGTAAACGGCCTGGAAGGACGTGATGGAACCGGTCTTGGTGGAGGTGATTCGCTCCTGCATCATGCCCATTTCTGCGGCAAGTGTCGGCTGGTAACCCACGGCGGAAGGCGTACGTCCAAGGAGGGCGGACACTTCGGAACCGGCCTGGGAGAAACGGAAGACGTTGTCCACGAAGAAGAGCACGTCCTGGTTCTTTTCATCGCGGAAGTACTCGGCCATGGAGAGGGCGGAGAGAGCGACGCGGAGACGGGCACCTGGAGGCTCGTTCATCTGGCCGTAAACAAGGGCCACCTTGGAGCCGGGCTCGCTGATGTAACCGCCCTGGTCGTTCTTCACGATGTCGTGGCCGTTCTTCTTCACCTTGATAACGTCGGACTCGATCATTTCATGGTAGAGATCGTTCCCTTCACGGGTACGCTCGCCCACACCGGCGAACACGGAGTAACCACCGTGGCCTTTGGCGATGTTGTTGATGAGCTCCATGATGACGACGGTCTTGCCGACGCCAGCACCACCGAAGGCGCCGACTTTACCACCCTTGGTGAAAGGGCAGATGAGGTCGATGACCTTGATGCCGGTTTCGAGGATCTCAGCGGAAGGATTCTGATCGACGAGAGCAGGAGCGGGGCGATGAATCGCGTAGCGCTTCTGAGTGATCGGATCGGGTTGGTCATCGCAGGCGTCGCCAGTGACGTTGAAGATACGGCCGAGCACTTCTTCGCCGACAGGAACGGTGATCGGGCCGCCGGTGTCGAGGGCGTCCATGCCGCGCTTGAGACCTTCGGTGGAAATCATGGCGATGGAGCGGACCCAGCCGTCTCCCATGTGGCTCTGCACTTCGCAGGTGAGGCGGACCTGTTTGCCAGCCTGGTTGAAGTTGATTTCGAGGGCGTTGTAGATGCCGGGCAGCTTGCCAGTGGCGGAGAAATCCACGTCCACCACGGGACCGATGACTTGAACGATTTTGCCGATGTTGCTCATATAAGGGAAAAGTAAAAAGGGAGAAGTAAAAAGGGCTTATTCAAGAGCCATCTTGGCGGTGGTGATTTCGAGGAGTTCGTTGGTGATCGCGGCCTGACGAAGCTTGTTGTACTCAAGGCTGAGGTCCTTGATCATCTGCTTGGCGTTGTCGGAGGCGTTCTTCATCGCCACCATCCGGCTGGAGTGCTCGGAGGCGCGGGATTCGAGCACCATCTGATAGACGGTGTCGTTCACATACTGAGGCAGGATGGTTTCAAAGACGACCTGGGCGCTGGGCTCAAATTTGTATTCGAGAGAATCTGCAGCAGGCGGGGTGATCTCAACGCCAAAGTCACGCTTGCCGCCTAGGGTCACCGGATTGACGGGCAGAAGCTGCTCGACCGATGGGAGGATGGTGACGGTGTTGATGAAGTTATTGAAGACGGCGAGCACCTTCTTGTATTCGCCCGTGAGATACTTCTCCTGGATGAAGCGGCTGACGGAGCGCACTTCGGCGAACTTGGCAGGGTCCTTGATCGGGAAGTCCGCGAGGAGGGTGCGACGCAGGCGGTTGATGGCCTGAACGGCTTTGCGGCCGATGGTGACGTATTCCACTTCACCTTCGATCTGCGTGGTGATGAGCTTCTTGAACAGGTTGGTGTTCAAGGCACCGCAGAGACCTTTGTCGGAGGCAATGAGAAGAACGAGAGTCTTGTCTCCTTTGCCTTCGGCGAAGAAGGGGTGGATGCCTTCTTCGGCATGCACCTTCAGATTCACGAGGATCTTGTTGAGCATCTCGGCGTAGGCACGGCCATGGCTGGCCTGGTCCTGCGCTTTTTTCATCTTCGCAGCCGCGACGAGCTGCATGGCCTTGGTGATCTGGGCCGTGTTTTTGACCGATTTGATTCGGCGTCTGATGTCGCGGGTGGAGGGCATCTTTTAAAGGATGAAGGGATGAAAAACTAAAAGCTAAAACAACTTACTTCCAGGAAGCTTTGAAATCTTCGATGGCGCTCTTGAGACCGGCTTCGACGTTTTCGAGGGTCTTTTCGTTACCGAGCTGATCCATGAGCTCGCTCTTGCGGGTGCTCAGGTAGTCTTCCAGTTTGGCCTGGAATTCCTTCACGCGGTCCACGGAGACGGAGTCGAAGTAGCCCTTCTGCATGGCGTAAAGCGTGCTGACCATGATCGGCAGGCTCTTTGGCTGATACTGCTGCTGCTTGAAGAGTTCCACGATGCGAGCACCGCGGTCGAGCTTGGCCTTGGTGCCGGCGTCGAGGTCGGAACCGAACTGGGCGAAGGCAGCGAGTTCGCGGAACTGGGCGAGGTCGAGCTTGGTCGTACCGGAGACCTTCTTGATGGCCTTGGTCTGAGCGGCGGAACCCACGCGGGACACGGAGAGACCCACGGAAATAGCAGGGCGGATGCCTTGATAGAACAAGTCGGTTTCAAGGAAGATCTGGCCGTCGGTGATGGAGATCACGTTCGTCGGGATGTAAGCGGACACGTCGCCAGCCTGAGTCTCGATGATCGGCAGAGCGGTCATGGAACCACCGCCGTAGTTTTCGCTGACGCGGCATGAGCGCTCAAGCAACCGGGAGTGGAGATAGAACACGTCGCCCGGATAGGCTTCACGACCGGAAGGGCGCTTCAAGATCAGGGAAACCTGACGGTAGGCAACGGCCTGCTTGGAAAGGTCATCAAAGACGATGAGGACGTCCTGGCCCTGGTCCATGAACCACTCACCGATGGCGCAACCGGAATACGGAGCGAGGTATTGGTTCACCGCGGAGTCAGAAGCCGAAGCGCTGACGATGCAGGTGTATTCCATGGCACCTGCGTCTTCGAGAGTCTTGGCGACACGGGCGATGTTGGACTGCTTCTGGCCGATGGCGACGTAGATGCAATAGAGAGGCTTGTGGCCCTTGAGCTTGCCCTGTTCGGCGGCCTTGTTTTGCTGCGCCTGGGAGATGATGGTGTCCACCGCGATGGTGGTCTTGCCGGTGGAACGGTCACCGATGATGAGCTCGCGCTGGCCACGGCCAATCGGGATCATGGCGTCGATGCTCATGATGCCGGTCTGCACGGGGACGGACACGGACTTACGGGCGATGATGCCAGGGGCGAGTTTTTCGACAGGATACTGGGCTTCACCTTTGATGTCGCCTTTGCCGTCGATGGCCTGACCGAGGGCGTTCACGACGCGACCGAGGAGGCTCTTGCCGACTGGCACGGAGAGGAGGCGGCCGGTGGTCTTGACTTCGTCACCAGCGCGGACGTTTTCGCCGGAGCCGAGGAGCACGCAGCCGACTTCGGTTTCTTCAAGGTTCAGGGCGAGACCATAGACACCGCCGGGGAACTCGATCATTTCGTTGAGCATGACATCGCTCAAGCCTTCAATCTTGGCTGCGCCGTCACCGATTTCACGTACGATGCCCACATTGGACTTCGTGACGGCGGTCTTGAGGCCGGCGATTTGGGATTCGATCTCCTGGAGGATGTTGCTCATGGTATTGCGTGTTTGAAAAAACTAAGAGGAAAGGGGACTAAGGGCGGGAAGGATTAAGCGGAAAGGGATTCGGACAGGGCTTTGAGACGGGCTTTGACACTTCCGTCCCAGACGTCGGAACCGACTTTGACGCGGATGCCGCCAAGCAGTTCTGGATTAACACTGAATTTGAGGGTGAGCGGGCGGCCATACTTCTTGGAGAGGCTGGCTTGAAGCTCGGTCTGAGTGGCCGGGGACAGCGCGCTGGCGCTTTCCACGATCGCAAGCTGACGGTCCACTTCATTGGCCACGAGGCGGGCGAAGCCGTCGAGAATGCCGATGTAGCTACGGGGCTTGTTTTTAGCGACCGTGCTGACCACTGTGCGCACGCGGGACTCGTCCAGTTTCCCGTCTGTGATGCAGGCGCGGAAAAGCTGGCGTGAGGTGCGGCGGGCTTCCTTGGTGATCTTCATGGTGGCGAAGCGGAGAGAAAATTAAGCGGAGACCTGAGCGGAGGTTTCCTGATTGATGCGGGACTGGTCGTCGGTGTTGAGGACCTTGCCGGTGACGCGGCTGGTGGCGTCGGAGACCATGCGGCCGAACTCACGCTTGAGCTGGGACATGAGCTGCTCCTGCTCAAGCTGGGCGGCTTCACGGGCCTTGGTGATGATGGTGTTGGCGCTGGCGACGGCGTCCTGCTGACGGCGCTCCTGGATGAGCTTGGCGGCGTCATCGGCTTCCTTCACGAGGCGGGCTGCATCAGCCTCCGCTTTGTCGAGAATGGCCTGGGAGTTCTGCTTGGCTTCGGCGGCGTCGCGGCCGATTTTTTCGAGCTTGGCTTCACCGTCGGCGATGCGCTGGCGGCGCTGCTCGAGCATGGCCAAGATGGGGCCGAAAGCGTACTTCTTGAGAATGGTATAGACCAGGATGAAGATGATGACTTGGGCAAAGAACTTGCCCCAAGCGAGTCCGAAGTCGCCTGCGATCTGATATGCGATGCCTTTGATCTGGTCCATAAACGGTGTGAAGAAGGAAAGAAAGAGAGTTAACTGCGGCGGGCTGCCTTCAGCCCGCCACGAAATTCAGGGCTTACTTGCCAAGAATGAAGGAAAGAATGCCGAGACCTTCTGCAAGAGCCATGGCGATAATGCCAAGGGTCAGAATGTTGCCGAAAGCGCCAGGATTGCGGCCGACAGCTTCCACTGCCTTGGAGCCGATGAGGCCCACGCCGATGGCGGCGCTACCGGCACCGAGGCCGACGGCGATGCTGCCGGTGACGCCTGCTGCTGGGACGATAACTGGTGCGTGGGCGGAAAGTTCCTGCGCCATGGAGATGAGTTCAAGTGTCATAATATTAGTCGAGTTGTGTTTTGTTGTGTCGCCAGCGTCCACGCGTTGCGCATGGTCCCGCAGGCAAAGTCAGAGATTAGTGATGCGCCTCCTCATGACCGTGATCGTCATGAGAGGTGGAAAGCTGGATGTACACCGCGCTGAGCAGGGTGAACACGATGGCCTGCAGGAGGCCGACCAGAAGTTCCATGAAGTAGAAGGGCAAGGGAGCCAGGACGCTGCCAATGAATCCGCCCATGCCGCTCATGGTGTGCAGCACGTTTTCACCTGCGAGAACGTTACCGAAAAGGCGGAAGGAAAGGGTGACGGGGCGGAAGACGATGGAGAAAATTTCAATGACGCCTACAAAGAGGAAGACCAGACCAACCATTGCTCCCATGACGCCTTTCAGACCGCCTTTGGCACCAAAGGTGTGAACGATGAAACCCCAGACGCCCACTTCTTTGATGGTGATGTAGAGCCAGACGAGGAACATCGAGACGGAGAGTCCAAAGGTCATGTTCAAGTCAGCCGTGGGCGCGCGCAGCAGGGGGTCGTGGACTTCTTTGACACTCAACAAGCCGGTGCCTTCGCCCCAGCCGATAGTGCCCACGCCCGGCAGCAGGCCGAACCAGTTGGAGACGAGAATGTAGATAAAGATCGTGGCGAGCAGGGGGAAGACGCGGGGAGCGATCTTGGCACCGACGATACCTACCACCTGGCCGTAAAGGAATTCGACAATGAATTCGAAGAAGTTCTGCGCCTTGTGTGGGATCAGCGTCATGCTCTTCGTTGCCTTATGAGCAAACCAGAGAACCAAGGCGACGACGACGCCTGCGACGAGCAGAGAGTTGGTCAGAAAGCCCAGGTTGCTATTCTCGTGGAGAAACTCCGACGCATAGCTGTGCACGTTCGCGAGCAGCGGCGAGAAGGAGGCTGGTTGGAGAAACGAAGACAACATGAGGGGTAGGGGCTGCCGGGGATGGCCAGTGTAGGGTCTGGCAGGGATGGCGGGATTGTTTTTTAGCCATAGGAGAGGGGGTCGCAAGCCCTATTTGTGAAAAATTTCACAAAGTCGGCGTCGGCGGTGTTTTTGAGCGGGGCTAAAAGCGATATTTTGGGGCGAATGTTGAGTTTTTTGGCTCTTTTGGGGCGTTGTTCTCAGAGCTGTGGCGGGCAGGATCTTCCGTACAGTTTGCTGAACCCTTGTCCCTTTGTACTTCTTATTTGCCTATGGCTCCCCAGATTCAACATGTAGCGGCTCACGCTGCCGATGACCGTAGGCGGAGCTGTTGCGGGGATGCGGCTGTTTGTACAACTCTCTCGCAATGCTGAGGTGATCATGCATGAGGTCAAAGCCTCGACATCCCACCCGCCTCGTGCGAGCCTTTCCCTAATGCCATCCCATTCACGCATCGCCTTTTTCGCCCTCGCCTTGCTGGTTGCACCAGTCGATGCTGCCGTGAAATCGAAGGCGAAACGGATTTCCGCAGAGGGAAAGCCGAATGTGATCTTCATCATCGCGGATGATTTGCGGGATTACGCCGGATGGATGGGCGGGCACCCGCAGTCGGTGACGCCGAACATGGATCGTCTGGCGAAAATGGGCATGCGGTTTACCAATGCGCACTGCAACTACGCGCTGTGCAATCCTTCCCGCACCTCGCTGCTTACAGGCATGCTGCCGTCTTCGAGCGGTGTGTTTGGCAATGAGCAGGACTGGCGGCGCAGCGTGCAGATCGCAGGCAAACCGACGCTGCCGGAACATTTCAAAGCGCAGGGCTTCACGACGGCTGCGGCAGGGAAGATCTTCCATGCGAATCATGGAGGGCCTGAAGGCCGGCTCGCCGGATGGCATGGCGGGCGGCGCGGGTTTGAGCAGGATTCGGCGTGGGATTTGCGCTTCCCTCAGGCGGGTGTGCAGATTCCAGATCTGCCGGTACACACGGGGCAGAACTTCAACGGACTCAACATCTGGCACTGGGACTGGAGTGGTATCCCCGTCGCGGAAGAAAAGACGGACGATGGGCAGGTGGTTGCCTTTGCGGCTGAGTTTCTGACGCAAAAGCAGAAGCAGCCCTTCTTCCTTGCGGTGGGGCTCTACCGTCCGCATTCGCCGTGGTATGTGCCGCAGAAGTACTTCGATGCGCTGCCGTTGGATTCGATCAAGCTGCCGGAGGTGAAGGCGGATGATTTGGATGATGTGCCAGACATCGCGAAGACGCATCTGAAGGACGGGCTGCACAAGTTGATCGTCGAAAAGAATCTGTGGAAGGAAGCCGTGCGGGCTTACCTGGCCAACGTGGCGTTTTGCGATGCGATGCTGGGGCGCATTCTTGAGGCAGTGGAAAAGGGGCCGAATGCGAAGAATACGATCATCGTTTTCACCTCCGATCACGGCTGGTATCTCGGCGAAAAGCAGATGTGGCATAAAGGCAAGCTGTGGGAGCCGACGACCCGCGTGCCGCTTTCGATCTACGCTCCGGGGGTCACGCAGGCGGACAGCACTTCGGCGCAGCCGGTGGCGCTCATTGATCTGTATCCGACGCTGTGCGATCTCACGAAACTGCCGCTGCCGGAGCATCTTGACGGCAGCAGTTTGAAGCCGCTGCTGCTGGACCCGGCGACCAAGCGTGACCGCCCCGCCATCACGTGCATGAACGGTGGCAAAAAGGCAGGGTATGCCGCGCGCGATGAACGCTGGCGCTACATCCGTTATGCGGATGACAGTGAGGAACTCTACGATCATCAGAGCGATCCGCAGGAGTGGACGAATCTCGCGGCCAAGCCGGAACACGCGGCGCTGAAAACCGGGCTGGCGGAGTTTTTTCCGAAGGAGTTCAAGAGCGCGGTGCGTCCGGTGGCTGAAATCGTGGGCGCTGCCAGCCCGGCGGGTTCGGTCGATCTGGTGTTGAACATGGGCGATGTCCTCGGCATTGCTGACGCGCCGAAGCTGCATGGCAGGGGTGTTTTTATCGATGCCTCCTTGGAGTTTGATCCGCTGGTGGATCAGGACAGCACGCTGCTGGCGCAAGGTGACGAGCAGTCCGGCTACGCCCTGCATCTGGTGGCCGCGCAGCCCACGCTGACCGTGTTTGCGAATGGCAAAAGCACCTCAATCAGCGGCGCTGCGCTTGACAAAGGCCGCGTGAACATTCGAGCGCAGATCGACACCGGCGGCGTTATCACGATAGCCGTTCCTGGGCACAGCGAAGTGCTGGGCGTGGCCCCGTTTGAACAAGGATTTCCGCAGGAACCCAAAGCCGGACTCGCCGCCGGGCAAAGTTTTGGGATTTTGAAGGTCGCAAAATATCCCAACAGCACCCCCTTTGACGGTGCGGTTTATCGATTGAAGCTGACGATCCTTCCACCCCATCAGGTGGCCGCGAAGAAGCCCTAGCTCCGGCCGTAGGTGGGGTGTGTTTGGCGTCGGGAGGATGGCAATGTCCATCGAACACTTCGCCAAACCGCCCGACTTTAGAGGCGTCCGTACGCCCTAGAGCCTGCCACGCGCTGACAGACGGGCGGGCTGTCGCCACACCCATCCTACGCCCAGGCATGCTCTGCCTGGATTGAGATCTCTATTCGAGAACAACGCTTCATTTATCGGACACA
>NZ_JAQSEA010000260.1 GCF_029946185.1 Prosthecobacter sp. | reverse complement strand
TTTCTCAGGATGACGCAGCCCCACGTCTCTGATTTGCGACTGCATCGCCGTGACGATGATCTCCAGCAGGTTCTGCCAGCGCGAGCGCTGATGCTCCGTCGTGAGATTGCGTGTGATGAGCTTCGCACCCACCGCCAGCAGCAGCATGATGGCCCAGGTGAACGCGATGGAGCCATTGATCTTGAACCAGCCGTGCTGCCAGAAAATCATTTCATCAGGACTCAGGCGCATGGTGATCCTCCTTCTGCTTGTCGCGTGTCAGCCAAGTGACGGTCAATCGTGCGGTGATGAATCCGACGAGGCAGGCTACGATACGCTGCCATTGCCCGTTGGAAACAAAGTAGAAACCAGTCACCACGATGCCCATGCGCAGGACGGCACTGCTGAGAAACAACATGGCAGGTCGTGGTGATGAGAAGCCTTTGCGAATCGTCCACCACAAGCCGCCAAAGAAGATCGCGCCCAGGGTCAGACCCGCAGCGAAGGGAGGTATCAATGGCATTGAATCATGCATCGTCGTCATCCTCCTGTTCTTCACCCATCGCCTTGTCTTCCTTGTCAATCCAGTGCCATGCGTTCACGCAGCCGAGCACCAAACCCGCCATCAACAAGGCCAGCGTCCACGAATGCGCGCCGGGATGATTCTTGTCTAACCAAAGCCCGAGCGCAGCTCCGAGCAAGGTCGGCACCACCACGGACCAGCCGACGAGTCCCATCATGCCGAGGCCAAACCACACCGTCGAATGTGAGTGACGCCGCGCCTTCAACTTGCGCGCGGCCTTCGCGCCGACCTGATCGGCCAGCGTGGGTTCGCGTTTCGCGCTTGGCTCTGGGGGTTGATCACTCATGTTTGAAATTCGCAAAGCGACGAAGGAATCCAGTCTCCAGTTTCGCCATCACCGAGCGCGCGCTGCGTTCATCTTCATCCAGTGTGAGGAATTCTTGGTCCACCGAGTCACGCAGTTTGGTCAGATCATTTCCTGCCATCGCACGTCTCACCGAGATGAGCACATCCGGGCCAGTCTTGACGAGCATTCCCTCATCCACCGCAACAAAGACTTCGCCATCCGCTTCGGTTTCATAAACCAAAATGCCCGGTGCAAGTGCCGCCACGCAGTCCTGCCGCTGCGGCAGCAGGCCAAACGAACCTTGCCGCGTCTCGGCAACGATTCGCGTGACACCAGTTTTGTTGGCGAAGACTTGGAATGGCAGCAGGAGTTTCAGGTTCATGCGGCGTGAGCTGGTTCTTCCTTCGATTGGGGTTTCGCTTTCTCCTTCGCTTCACTGATCGCTCCGATCATGTAGAGCGCGCTCTCGGGGTAATCCTTGAACTCATCGTTCAAAATGCGCTCACAGCCATCGAGTGAATCTGCGAGGCTTACGAGTTTGCCCTTGTGGCCGGTGAATTGCTCGGTCGTGAAGAAGGGCTGAGTGAGGAATCGCTCCAGTCTGCGGGCGCGCGCAACGACGTTGCGATCCTCTGGAGAGAGTTGTTCAAGGCCAAGCATGGCGATGATGTCCTTCAAATCCGCGTATTGCGCGAGGGTGCGGCGGATCTCCTGCGCGAGCTTGTAATGACGCTCACCGACGATGCCCGGAGTGGCCATCTTGGAACTCGATTGTAGCGGATCGATGGCAGGGAACAGACCTTCGCTCGCGCGCTTGCGTGAGAGCACGATGGACGCGGAGAGATGCGAAAACGTATGCACCGCCGCCGGATCAGTGAAGTCATCCGCAGGCACATACACCGCTTGGATGGAGGTGATCGCGCCCGTGTCGGTGTTGGCGATGCGCTCCTCCAAGCCGGACAGTTCCGTGCCCATCGTGGGTTGATAGCCGAGACGCGATGGCATTTGCCCCATCAAGCCAGACACTTCCATCCCGGCCTGAATGAAACGAAAAATGTTGTCGATCAGCAGCAGCACATCGCGGTGCTCGTCATCGCGAAAATACTCGGCCATCGTCAGCGCCGCATGCCCGATGCGGAAGCGGCTGCCCGGCGGTTCGTTCATCTGGCCGAACACCATGACCATGTTGGGCAGCACACCGGCTTCCTTCATGTCGCGATACAACTCCTCGCCTTCACGACAGCGTTCACCGATCCCACAGAAGATGCTCACACCCTCCTGATGCCCGACCATATTATGGATCATTTCGGTAAGTAGCACCGTCTTGCCGACACCTGCCCCACCGAAGAGCCCCGCCTTTCCGCCGCGCTCCAGCGGCACGAGCACATCAATGACTTTGATGCCAGTCTCAAAGATCTCAGACTTCGTCGAGCGTCGTGCCAGCGCAGGCGGTGCGCGATGCACCGAACGCCACTGCACATCCTTGAGCGGTGCCTCGCGATCAATGACATTGCCGAACACATCGAACATCCGAGAGAGCAATCCCTTGCCCACAGGTGCTTTCAACGGTCCGCCCGTGTCTTCAACTGACATGCCGCGAGCGAGGCCTTGTGTGGGCGTTAGTGCGATGCAGCGCACATGATGCGCGTCACGTTGCGCGAGAACTTCAATGATGATCTCGCCGTGCTCCCCAGCGTGAAGCACCGAGTGAATCGGCGGCAACTTTTGATCAAAGCGCACATCCACCACACTGCCACGCACTGAGACGACCACGCCCATGTTCGCAGACACTGAATCACCACCTTGTTCCGGTTGGTGATCCAAGGCCAGCGCAGTCATGGTCTTCTTTATGCTTTAGCTAGCCACGCTCTCGCCTCTGCCTCATGCGCGTGATCGAAGTATTCGACAGCGGCCTTGGTGAACGGCTTGCAAAAGGTCGCCATTCCCGCCTGCCACTTCTTGTCTCCGATCATGGCGAGGCGTTCGATGTCGCTGAAGTGATGCAAAGCAAACTTCGTGTCCTGCCACACCGCGCCGGATGTCCAGCCGTGGAATTCCTTCATGTCGAACAACACACGCAGTTTTCCATGCACGCCGACGAGACGTTCGAACTCAGGCACGAAGTGCTCGTAATCCTCGGTGACGAGTTTTCCGCTGACGTGAACGACGACTACATTGCCGTCGCTTTCTTCTTTGAGTTGGATTGGCATGATGGACTCCTTTTGGTTGAGTGTTTCGTATCTATAGACGAGCTTGCTTGTGCGAGGCGCGAGGAACAATGGGGTGTTTACCCCATGCCCACCCACACGCAGGATTGACGCATGACAAAGTCACCCCGCTTGTGGATGATCTTCTCTGACAGGCATTCAGGAATGGGGTGAACACCCTATAGCGGTCAAAGCTCTTTGTCGCGAACCATTTGACCAATGACTTCTGACTGGCTTGGCACAGATGACGAACACCCCTTGAGGAATCAGGTGGCTTCGTCACGCACCGCATCCAGATCGGCATCGGCTGTCGCGTTCGTAGCGCTCTCAAGCCTGCTCATGGGCTGTGTAGGTATTCAGACGCGTGGCGAGCGTGATTCGCGGGAGCAGGTTCAGAAAGTGCTCAGCAAGTATCGACCGGTTGATGCAGCGCCGGTCCTGCCGAAGCTTGTGAATGGCGGATCACCGGAAACCTTCGTCCGCTTCGCGATCTACAACCATCCGCAGGTGGAGGCGGCGTATTACGGGTGGCTCGCCTCGGTGGAAAAGATCACCCGCGACCGCTCGCTGCCGAATCCGCAAGTGACGTTTCAGTCAGACATCGCCAAAATGGTCATGGCGGTGATGCCGGGACTGATGATGAATTTTCCCGGCCCTGGGAAACTGCGCGCAGCAGCGAATGTCGCGACAGCAGAAAGTAGCAGGAAGTATTTCCAGCTCGAAACTGCCGTGTTGCAGGTGGCCTACGCCTTTAAAAAATCCTGGTATGATTTGCGCCTCGCGGACGAACGCATCCGCGTGAACGAGGATTTGGTGACTCTGCTGGAGGATCTGGAAAAGCTGGCGCTGGCGCACACACAAGTAGGCAAGGGCAGCCTGCAGGATGTGCTGCGCGCGCAGATGGCGAAGGAGCGGCTGAAAACAGAGCTGACAAACCTGCGTGACTCACGCAAGTGGTTCCGCGCCGAGTACAAAGCAGCACTCGGATTGGGAGCAAGCGATCCGACCCCACCCTTATCGCGACCGTTCCAATCGTTACCGCTTTCCACCAGCGGTGACCAGGTGCTGCAGACCGCCATGGCAAGAAATCCACGTCTGAAAGCGCTGGAAGCCGATGTGCGCCGTGCGGAGGCGGTGCTGGTGGTGGCCCGCAAGACACGCCTGCCAGATTTTGCGCTCGGTGTGATGGCGAATGTGAATATTGATCCGTGGGTGTTTCGCCCGTTGGGAGGCATGACTCTGCCCATCTGGCGGGACAAGATCGCTGCTGAAATCACGGGAGCACGGGATCTACAAAAATCATCCCGCGCCCTTCTCTCCAATGAACTGCTCGCGCTGACCGTCGATGTGGCGATGAAGAGTTACATGTACCGTCAAAGCACGCGCCTGCAGGTCTTGTTTCAGGACAGCCTGCTGCCAAAGGCACGCCAGTCTCTGGAAGTGGCACGTTCGGCCTACGCCTCGAACACGACGGATTTCATCAACCTCATTGATGCCCAGCGCACGTTGCTGGACTTCCGCCTCGCGGAGGTCGAAGCCCGCATCATGCGCGATCTCGCGCTGGCCGAGCTGTCCTTGCTCGTGATGGGCGTGCAGCCTTCCGGATCTCCGGCGCTGGATGCCACCACTCCCTGACCGTCCCTTCGCTAGCCCCCTCTCTCTCTCATTCGCACCATGAAATCTCGAACGATCCTCATTGTCATCGTGCTGCTGATCGCCGCAGGCGCGGGCGTGTTTTCCATGCGCAGCCGCAGCAGCCCGTCCGATACGGGCGCAAAGCAGCTCTACACCTGCGGCATGCACCCGCAGATCATCAAAGACAAACCCGGCGACTGTCCGATTTGTGGGATGAAGCTGGTTCCGGTCCGCAAACAGCCGACCATGGCCGCATCGGGCAAGACGGGCGAACGCAAGGTGAAGTATTACAAGTCCTCGATGATACCCGGCGAGATCAGCCAGACACCGCAAAAGGACAGCATGGGCATGGACATGGTGCCCGTCTATGATGACGCGGCGGATACATCGGTGATCGCCATTGATCCGGTGACCACACAAAACATGGGCCTGCGCACCGGTCTCGTGACCCAAGGTCCGCTGCGCAAGGTGATCCGCACCGTGGCAAACATTGACTTTGATGAAACCATGCTGACCGATGTGACCACGAAGTTCAAAGGCTGGATCGAAACGCTCTACGTGGACGCCATCGGCAAGCAGGTCCATCAAGGCGACCCGTTGTTTGACATTTACTCACCCGATCTTTACACAGCTCAGGTGGAATTTCTCACAGAATCCCAACCCGGCACGATGCGGCAGATGGCGCTCACGAAGTTGAAGTACCTGGATGTGCCTGATACTGAAATCGCCGCGCTGGTAAAGCGTGGCACGCCGGCAAAGACGCTGCGCATCAACGCACCGCGCGAAGGCGTCGTCATTGATAAGATGGTCGTGCAAGGCCAGATGGTGGAGTCCGGCATGAAGCTGTTCCGCTTGGCGGATCTGAGCACCGTGTGGGTGCAGGCGCAGGTGTATGAACAGGACCTACCGTTCATCAAGCTCGGCCAGGAGGCCACGGTGAGTCTGTCGTATCTGCCTGATCGCAAGTTTCGCGGGCGCGTCACTTATGTCTATCCCACCGTGGATGAGAAGACGCGGACGGCGCAGATTCGGATGGAGTTCCACAACCCAGGATACTTCTTGAAGCCGGGCATGTTCGCCACGGTGCAGATTGAAGCTCAGTTGGGCGAGGCGCTGTTGTTGCCCGACGTGGCCGTGCTCCGCAGCGGCGCTACGAACACGGTCTTCGTCGCGCTTGATGCCGGACGTTTTGAACCGCGCACTGTGGTCCTCGGGGCGCGTGGCGAAGGCTATGTGTATGAAGTGCTCAGCGGCGTGAGTGAAGGTGAAAAGGTGGTGACCTCCGCGCAGTTCATGCTCGACTCGGAAAGCCAGCTTCGCGAAGCGATCCAGAAAATGCTGGAGCCCATAAGCGCAGCTCCTGAACACGCGGCGCATGAAGGTAAGGGTAAAGAAAACTCCGCGCCTATGGTTGGCCCACCGAAGCCGCCATCAACGGGCAGGGACGACGGGCCGTTGGTCTTCATTTGCCCGATGCCGGAGCACCTCGCGATCACTTACGACCATGCTGGGAAGTGTCCGCTCTGCGGCATGGGTCTCGTCCCGGTGCGGCCTTCTCTGCTCGCCAAACTGCATCCTGGTGGGAGGATTGATCACTACACCTGTCCCATGCCGGAGCACGCTGATGTCATTTTGGCCAAGCCAGGCAAATGCCCCAAGTGCAGCATGACGCTCGTCCCAGTGACGACCCCTCCGCCGCTTCCCGCTCTTGCGCCCACGCATCCGCCCGACCCTGAACCCAAGCCCTAACCAGAGTCGATCATGCTGAAGGCCATCATTGAGTTCTCACTGCGGAACAAATTCATCGTCCTGCTCGCGACGGTGGCGGTGGCGCTCGGCGGCCTCTTCGCGGTGCGCAATGTCCCTCTGGACGCGATCCCCGATCTCTCCGACACGCAGGTCATCATCTACACCGAGTGGCAGGGGCAGGCACCTCAGACCGTGCAGGATCAAGTCACCTATCCCATCACCACCAAGATGCTCTCCGTGCCGAGGTCGAAGGTGGTGCGCGGTTATTCATTCTACGGCTTCTCGTTCGTCTATGTGATCTTCGAGGACGGCACCGATCCGTATTGGGCGCGCAGCCGTGTTCTGGAGTATCTCAGCTCGATCAGCGGCTCCCTTCCGAAGGGCGTCACGCCTGCGCTCGGCCCAGATGCCACGGGCGTGGGCTGGGCGTTCATGTATTCGCTCAACTCAAAGAAGCACAGTCTCGCTGAGCTGCGTTCCATGCAGGACTGGTATCTGAAATACCAGCTCACCTCCGTCAACGGCGTTGCCGAGGTCGCGTCCATCGGCGGGTTTGTGAAGCAGTATCAAGTCACTGTCGATCCAACAAAACTGCGCGCCTACAATCTCTCCATCGACAAGGTCAGCATGGCGATCAAGATGAGCAACGGCGAGGTCGGGGGGCGCTCCATCGAGATGGCGGAGAAGGAATTCATCCTTCGTGTCCGTGGCTACATCGAAAGTCTCGACGACCTGCGCAAGGTCGCTGTCGGTCTCGGTGCGGACGGCGTCCCGATCCTGCTCGGCGAAGTCGCGAACGTGCAACTCGGCCCCGACATGCGGCGCGGCATTGCGGAGTTGAACGGTGAAGGCGAAACCGTCGGCGGCATCGTCATCGTGCGCTATGGCGCGAACGCGCGCGAGGTGATTCAGAACGTCAAGGCGCGGCTCGATGAAGCCATGAAGAGACTGCCTCCCGATGTGAGCTACACCGTGGCCTACGACCGCACCGCGCTCATTAATCGAGCGGTCAAGACGCTCGAATCAAAGCTCCTTGAGGAAAGCATCGTCGTCGCGCTGGTGTGCCTTTTGTTCCTGATGCACTTCCGCAGTGCGTTGGTGGCCATTCTCATCCTGCCCATCGCGGTGCTCATGGCCTTCATGGTGATGTATGCGCAGGGCCTCAGTTCCAACATCATGTCGCTCGGGGGCATCGCCATTGCCGTCGGCGCGATGGTGGATGCGGTCATCATCATGATCGAGAATGCGCACAAACACATCGAGCGCGACGGCGGCAAGAAGCCGCATTGGGACATCATTCGTGATGCGTCCATCGAGGTCGGGCCGACGCTGTTTTACTCGCTGCTTGTCATCACCGTTTCGTTCATCCCCATCTTCACGCTGCAGGCGCAGGAGGGGCGTTTGTTCAAACCGCTGGCATTCACGAAGACCTACTCCATGGGCGCAGCAGCGCTGCTTTCCGTCACGCTTGCGCCGGTGCTCATGGGCTACTTCATCCGTGGCAAGCTGAGGCCAGAGGACAAAAACCCAGTCAACCGCTTCCTCGTCTGGCTCTACCACCCAGTCATTGATTTCGTCATCCGCTGGCGCTGGTTCGTCATCAGCGGAGCCGCCGCGATCCTGGCGCTCACTTACATTCCATTCAGCCGGCTCGGCTCCGAGTTCATGCCACCGCTCTACGAAGGCGATCTGCTTTACATGCCCACGACCTTCCCTGGCATCTCGCCAACCAAGGCGCGGGAACTCCTTCAGCAGACCGACAAAATCATCAAGAGTTTCGGCGAAGTGGATCACGTCTTCGGCAAGATCGGGCGCGCCGAGACCGCGACCGATCCCGCGCCCCTCAGCATGGTGGAGACGACCATTACCTTGAAAGACGAGAGAGAGTGGCCGGAGGCGGACATTTCCAGTGAGGACGGCCGCACGACCGCGCATCGTCGTCGCACGCCAGACGAGCTTGTCACCGCGCTGAACACCGCCATTCAAATCCCTGGCCTCAACAACACTTGGACGATGCCAATCAAGACACGCATCGACATGCTCGCCACCGGCATCAAGACACCAGTCGGCATCAAAGTCGCCGGTGCAAACCTCGCCGAACTGGAGCGCGTCGCGTCAGAAGTGGAGGCGGTGATCCGGCAGGTGCCAAACACATCGAGCGTCTTCGCGGAGCGCGTGATGGGTGGGAACTACATTGAGTTCACCATCAACCGTGACAAGATCGCCCGCTACGGCTTGCGCACCGGCGATGTGCAGGAGGTTCTCATGGTTGCGCTCGGCGGGATGCCACTCACCACGACCGTCGAAGGCCTGGAGCGCTACACCGTGAATCTGCGCTACGACCGCGACTTCCGCACCAACATTGAAGCGCTTCGAGAGATCATTATTCCGACACCCACTGGCGCACAGGTGCCGCTCGGGCAACTGGCTGATTTGAAAACGGTGCGCGCACCCATGGGCATCAAGAGTGAGGGCGCGGTGCCGAACGCCTGGATCTATGTGGACGTGAAAGGCACCGACATCGGCACCTACGTCGCACTGGCCAAGCGCACGCTCAATGAAGCCCTCGCCAGCGGCAAAGTGAAATTGCCCGCCGGTTACAACATCTTCTGGAGCGGCCAATACGAATACATGCAGCGCGCCCAGCAACGCCTGGCCATGGTCATCCCGATCACGCTGCTGATCATCGTGCTCATTATCTACCTCAATACGAAGTCCGCGATCAAAACGGCCATCGTCCTGCTCGCCGTGCCATTCTCATTGGTGGGCGCATTTTGGATACTCTACCTGCTCGGTTACAATCTGAGTGTCGCCGTCTGGGTCGGCATCATCGCGCTCGCCGGTCTCGACGCAGAAACAGGAGTCGTCATGCTCCTTTATCTCGATCTCGCCTACGAGCAGTGGACCAAGGAAGGCAAAATGCGCAACGTGACGGACCTGCGCGACGCCATTTACCATGGTGCGGTCAAACGCGTGCGTCCCAAGGCCATGACCGCCACCGTTATCATCGCTGGCCTGCTGCCTATCCTTTGGAGTCACGGAGCTGGTGCCGATGTGATGAAACGCATCGCCACGCCGATGGTAGGCGGTGTTGTCACGTCCACGCTCATGGAGTTGATCGTCTATCCCGCGATCTTCTTCCTCTGGCGGTCACGGCGTCTCACCTCGGCGGAGGTGGTTTCTTGAGTGCGTCAACACGGCTTCGAATGGATCAGCGATTTCGACAAATCGAGTCGCGCAGCGCGCTCATTGGTCTGCGCCTTGGAGTAGTGGACATGGACACGCATACAATCACTGAACCACAGGAGATTCCATGATCGCCGCCTTCTACGACGCCAAGCCTTACGACCGCGACTACTTCAGCCGTGCGACCGGAGCGGAGCGTGTTGACTGGCGGTTCCATGACTTTCGACTGACCGCAGACACGGCGGGCAGCGCGAAAGGCGCGCAGGCCGTGTGCGTCTTCGCCAACGATCATGCCGATCGTGCGTGCATGGAAGTGCTCGCATCGATGGGTGTGAAGCTCATCGCTTTGCGCTGTGCCGGCTACAACAACCTGGACGTGGCTGCCACCCATGCGCTCGGTCTCCAGGCGGTGCGTGTGCCAGCCTACTCGCCGCATGCTGTTGCCGAGCATACCGTCGGCCTGTTGCTCACGCTCAATCGCAAGATTCACCGGGCCTACAACCGCGTGCGTGAGCTGAACTTCTCACTCAGCGGTTTGGTCGGTTTTGATCTTCATGGCAAAACCGTGGGCATCGTCGGCACAGGCCGGATTGGTCAGATCACAGCGCAGATTTTTCGCGGATTCGAAGCTGAGGTTGTTGCCTTTGATGTCTCACCATCAATGGAGTGGGCCGCCGCGCATGGCATCCGCTACGTAGACTTCGACACGCTGTTGTCCGTCAGTGACATCGTCTCCTTGCATGTGCCCTTGCTGCCGACGACGCGGCATCTGCTCAAAGCGCAAACACTCGGACAAACCAAGGCTGGCGTCTTCATCGTCAACACCAGCCGAGGCAAGCTCATCGACACCAGCGCGCTCATCGCCGCGCTGAAAACCGGTCACATCGGCGGAGTCGCGCTCGATGTCTATGAGGAAGAGGAAGGCATCTTCTCTGAAGACCTCTCCGGCCAGGTGCTGCACGACGACGAACTCTCGCTCCTGCTCAATTACCCCAATGTCCTGATCACCGCGCATCAGGCATTTCTCACCCGTGAAGCACTCAGTGAAATTGCCCGCGTCACAACGGAGAACATCCTCAACCACGAAGCTGGCTCACCTTTTCTCGCAGGAACCCAACTCTAAACCCCTCTCCGCAAGGCCATGAACTCATCTACCTCACATCCCTTCATCAAATGGTTCGCCGACATCACCATTGCGGACATCCCGCTCGTCGGCGGCAAGAATGCTTCGCTCGGCGAGATGGTGCGCGAACTTTCGGGCAAGGGCGTGAAAGTGCCCGACGGTTTTGCCATCACGGCGGAGGCGTTTCGCCATTTCATTCGCGAGGCGAAGTTGGATGCCTTCATCCGCTCGACGCTGGCCGACCTGGATACCAAGGACATGGCGAATCTCAGCCAGCGCGGCCACGCGGTGCGGCAAGCCATTCGCGGCGCCGCATTGCCGGAGGATTTGCAGCGTCTTATCGGCGAGACGTATGCGCAGTTGCAGGGCGACAGCGCGGTGCCACTGGATGTCGCGGTGCGATCATCGGCCACGGCGGAGGATTTGCCGGATGCGAGCTTCGCCGGACAGCAGGAAACGTATTTGAATGTCCAGGGCGTCGCAGCGCTGCTGGAGACGTGCAAGCGCTGCTTCGCCTCGCTCTTCACTGACCGCGCGATCAGCTACCGCGTGGACAAGGGTTTCGACCATTTCAAGATCGCGCTGAGCATCGGCGTGCAGCGCATGGTGCGCTCCGACCTCGCGTGTTCCGGTGTCATGTTCACCATTGATACCGAATCGGGCTTCCGCGATGCGGTGCTTATCAGTGCTGCTTACGGCCTTGGCGAAAACGTGGTGCAAGGCTCGGTCACGCCGGATGAATACACGGTCTTTAAGACGACGCTGAAGACGGGGCATCGGCCTATTTTGCAAAAGACCGTAGGCAGCAAGGAATTCAAACTCATCTACGACACCGGCGGCGGGAAGATGGTGAAGAACGTCCCTGTAGCGTCTGCCGACCGCGCCAAGCTGGCGCTCACCGACGACGAGGTGCTCGAACTCGCGCGTTGGGGTTGCATCGTCGAAGATCATTACTCCGCCAAACGCGGCCACGCTGCGCCGATGGATTTGGAGTGGGCCAAGGATGGGAACACTGGCGAACTTTTCATCGTCCAGGCACGGCCAGAGACAGTGCAGTCGCGCAAGAATCCCGACGTGCTGGAGTCCTATCAATTGCGCGAACGCAGTGCCGTGCTCGTGAGCGGACGGAGTGTCGGTGAGAAAATCGCGACAGGACACGTGCGCGTCATCCAGAGCGCGCAGCACATCGGGCAGTTTCAGGAGGGCGAAATCCTCGTGACCGACAAGACCGACCCCGATTGGCAGCCCATCATGAAGAAGGCAGCCGCGATTATCACCAATCGCGGCGGACGCACCTGCCACGCCGCCATCGTGAGCCGCGAACTCGGCGTGCCCGCCATCGTCGGCACCGAGCACGGCACTGACGCGCTGAAGGACGGCCAGATAGTCACCGTGAGCTGTGCCGAGGGCGACGCGGGCTTCGTCTATGAAGGAGCGCTGCCCTTCGACGTGCAGCGCACGAATCTCAAGGACCTAGGCCATCCGCGCACCAAGGTGATGATGAACCTCGCCAATCCCGAGGAAGCCTTCTCGCTGTCCTTCATCCCGAACGACGGTGTCGGCCTCGCGCGGATGGAGTTCATCATCAGCACCTACATCAAGATTCATCCGCTCGCTCTCACCGGCTTTGATCAGCTCGCCGATGCCGCTGCGAAAACCGAGATCGAGCGCATGACCGCAGGCTACACCGACAAGCCGCAATTTTTCGTGGACAAGCTCGCGCAAGGCGTGGCCATGCTCGCCGCCGCGTTCTATCCGAAGGACGTAATCCTGCGTCTGAGCGATTTCAAAACCAACGAGTATGCGAACCTCATTGGCGGTAATGCATTCGAGCCGCACGAGGAAAACCCGATGCTCGGCTTCCGTGGTGCGAGCCGCTACTACCATCCGCGCTATCAGGGGGGCTTCGCGCTCGAATGCCGCGCCGTGAAGAAAGTGCGCGACGAGATGGGCCTCACCAATCTCAAGGTGATGATCCCATTCTGCCGCACCATCGAGGAAGGCCGCAAGGTGCAGGCCGAGATGGAAAAGCACGGGCTCAAGCGTGGCGAAAACGGCCTGGAGATTTACGTCATGTGCGAGATCCCTAGCAACGTCATCCTCGCGGAGGAGTTCGGGGACATCTTCGACGGCTTCAGCATCGGCTCGAATGATCTCACGCAGCTCATCCTCGGCGTGGACCGCGACAGCGAAATCGTTGCGCCCATCTTCGACGAACGAAACGCCGCCGTGAAAAAGATGATCGCACAAGTCATCGCTACCTGCCGCGCGAAGGGCCGCAAGATCGGCATTTGCGGTCAGGCACCAAGCGATTACCCCGAGTTCGCGCAGTTCCTCGTCGAGCAAGGCATCGACAGCATCTCACTGATTCCCGACACGGTGATGAAAACGACGCTGGCCATTCTTGAAACGGAGAAGACCTTGATGTCAACGTAATCAGGCAGACCGTCACGCCGCTTCCGGCGGGTCGGCGACTCCTGCGGGCGGCAGATCATCCGGGAGGTCTAGACGCGCGACGCCGATCTTGTGGTCGGCCATGCCGTAGTAAACATCGAAGCGGTTTGGCTGCCCGAGATCATCACGACGATCAATGCCAGTGGGGAAGACGACGTTGGAAACAACGCCGTGACGTTCCTGTGGCAGTTGCGGAGTGAGCACCGGCTCCAACGAACGATAGTGGATGAAACGCGGATGCTCAGAAGAGAGCATCATCATTCCGGCGGAGTAGCAGAGATGCGGGCCGTCTTGATCGGTCTCTGCGGTCTTACTGACGCCGTGATAGAGAATCATCCAGCCGTGACGGGTGAGGATGGGCGGCGTGCCACCGCCAATCTTGAGCTGCTCCCATGCCGCCACGGGAGTGGCCAGCCGATGATGCGAGTTAAACACGCCGAGGCGGTTGGTGTCAACAAACTCGAACGGCATCGGGCAGTAGGAAATCCAGATGCTTTCGTGCTTTAGGTCCACGACGCCACAATCAACGTTGCAGGCGATCTCCTCGGGGCGCGTGCCGACAAACAGTGGACGGTGGAGAATAGCCATCTGCATCTTCCCTGCGTGATTGGGAATGGCGACCGGGAAGATGCAGGCGTCCTTGTTGTCCACATGAACGAAGTCGATGCCTTGAAACGGCTCAAAGGTGGCCAGTCCCAGCCGCTGCCAATGAAACAAATCTTCGGACACGGCCAGGGCGATGCGCGGCCCGGCGTGCGAGAGCGCCGTGTAGGTCATCACATAACGCCGCAAGGGCTCGACAAAGGTGATGCGTGGGTCTTCGCAACCGCCACTGCCATCGGAGCGCAGTTCATAGTCCGCCTCAGGTTCAAGCGCGATGCCGAGACGCTCGACACCACAGGGATTGCCAGCTTCATCGAACTGAACACGCGCGATCCCGATGCGCGAAAAATTCCCCGCTCCGACAAGACGCGGAAACAAGTACAGTTTGCCATCCGGGCCACGCACCGCTGCGGGATTCAACACGCCTTCGACTTCCATGGGATTCCCCGGTTTCGGCTCCAGGATGAGTCCGAGACGTTTCAATTCCAGTGCGCTCATGAGCTTTGCTCTTCCTTGATTGGTGACCCGTCACCAAGACAGGCGTTGATCGTCTCAATCACCCGTTTCGTTTGGTCGGGATCTTTGACCTGAATCGACAGCACACCCGCCTCTTTGGCCGGGTAGTCATTGCCGCCGGGGAACAACGCATCGCCGATGAAGATCATCTCATCAATGGCGATGCCGAGGGTGTCGCGCAGCTTGCGGATGCCGTAGGCCTTGTCGATCCCGGGCTTGGTGATGTCAATCGACGTGGTTCCGCCAAGGCGCACGGAAAACCCGGGGATGAGCTGGTCTAGTCGCACCTTCATCTGCTGCCGCTGGGCGAAATCAGGGTCCCACTTTTCCTTTTCCGCAAGGGGAGCCTGCTGCCCCAAAGCCGAGAACGTGATCTGGCTTCCACGATCCTCGATGACCTCGCCCCAGGGGCCTGCGGTTTTGAAGTCCGCTGACGCAATCACCTGCTGCAATGAGCTCATGATTTTTTCCTTTTCTGCCGTCGTGAAGTCCTCTGAATAAAGCAGCTTCCACTCCCCGGTGTATTGATAAAACTTGGTGCCACAGGTCGGTAGCAGGCAGAGGTTGGTCAGATCAGCGTCATGCGGGAGATGCGAAATCAACTGCTGCTGGAATTGCGGCCAGTTGCCACCCGAAATGATCGCCACCTTGACGATGTGCAGAAGATCGCGCAACAACACGGCCATTTCCGCATCCAGCGCTGCCTTACTGGATGCGATGGTGCCATCCAGATCAAAGACGATGAGTTTTTTCATGAATTCAGGCTTTTTCTGGCAAGGATATTTCCAACAAAACAACGGCAGCGGACGGCTGACAGACGCATGCGCCCACCTCGGCTGGCAGGAGCATCACATCGCCTTTGCGAAGGGTGTAGTCAGTCCATGCGTGCTCCAGTTCCGCCTCACCATCGATGCAGACCAGCACGCGCGTCGTTCCCGCCAAACCGACCATAAATGGTTCATTACCGCTGAGCCGCCAAAGATCGAAGTGTGCGCAGGCAAAGAGCTGCTCACGCCGCACGGGCAGCGCTTCTTCCAGCACCGGCACCACGGGCTTTAGCTCACCCTGCGAGAAATTGATGCAGGCCATTGCCGCATCCACCTGTAGTGCCCTCGGCTTGCCGGTCTTGGCATCCACATGATTCCAGTCGTAGAGGCGAAAGGTCACATCGCTGTTTTCTTGAATCTCAAAAACGATCACGTCGGCCAAGGAATGCACCGTTCCCGCTGGTATGAGCACGGTGTCGCCCGGCTGCGGGGTAAAGCTGGCGAGATGTTTCGTCACTGTTCCGTTTGCGAGCGATTCCTGGAGATTGGCAGG
>NZ_JAQSEA010000259.1:4569-16077 GCF_029946185.1 Prosthecobacter sp. | reverse complement strand
GCATCATCGAGAGCGTTGCGGATCATGTCTCGGCTAATGCCCGCCTTGTGCTCCAGCTCGCCGTAGGAAGCCTCGATCTCTTCCTCTTGAGGATTTCCATTGGCATCACACCAGCCGAGTGTCTTTCGAATGAGGTAGCCAACGATGCGCACAACCCCGCGAGAGAAGTGCGGAATGACGACATCGAAGAACTGGTTCGGCGTGTAGGTCGTGTTCGAGCTCGGGGGTCTGAAGCCTTGAAATGTCGAAACCGCCGGGCTGGGGGCCTTTGAGGTAGGGAGAACGATGCGATTTTTCAGAACCGTTTGCTCCATAGTTGTGCGCTAAAGCCGGATTACCGGCTCGGACTTCACGACTTCGACCTTTTGTTGCGCTTGCTCCTCAAGCCACTTTGCATACCAACGCAAAATGGCGTTGATGATGAAGCTGCGACTGCGTTGCTGTTCACGGGCCAGTTGATCAATGAACAAGAGCACGTCGCTTTCGAACCTCACCCCTGCAGATTTTCGCACGATTTTTTGCATGCCTTCATCTTATCATGAACGTGACACACTCGGTCACGTCGTCCTGTGGATAACCGGGTAGGGGAGAGCAAACTTCGGGCGACTGAAGTTTCGCATCCGAATGATGACAAAGCAAGACTCTTGCCATCAGCTACATCCCCACGTTTAATCGGCGAAACCTCTACGCACCCTTCCTCACTGCATGCTCTGGACTGCTCCGACTGAAAAGAATCTGGCCAATGACACATTGGAGAGAAAATTGTGGGATGCTGCCAATCAGCTCTGGGCGGGGGCGGGCCTGAAGCAGTCGGACTACTCCGAACCCATTCTCGGCCTCATCTTCCTGCGCTTTGCCGAGGTGCGCTTCAGTGCCCGCAGGGCAGTGTTGGAAAAGGCCGGGGCTTCCTCTCGTCGCGGTTCAAAGGCGGACGAGCCTACCGCCTACCATGCCGAGGGCGTGCTCTTTCTCGCGTCCGGTGCCCGTTTTGCCGGGCTGCTCCAGCTCCCGGAGGGGGCGGACATTGGCAAGGCGCTGAACGAGGCGATGAAGACCATCGAGCGCGACAATCCGCAGATGGCCGGGGTGCTGCCCAAGGGCTATCAGGTCTTCGATTCCCGCCTGCTCAGCAACCTGCTGAAAACCCTTTCCACCATCCCCGCCGATCTGGAGGGCGATGCCTTCGGGAAGATTTATGAGTACTTCCTTGGCACCTTCGCCATGAGCCAGGGGCAGAAAGGCGGCGAGTTCTTCACCCCCACCAGCATCGTCCGCCTCATCGTGGAGATTCTGGAGCCCTTCCACGGTCGCATCCTCGATCCCGCTTGCGGCTCGGGTGGCATGTTTGTGCAGAGTGCCCGTTTCGTCTCCGCCCACCAAAAGAACCCCAGCGCCGAACTCAGCATCCACGGCCAGGAGCGCGTCGATGGAAACGTCCGCCTCGCCCGCATGAATCTCGCTGTCCATGGCCTGGAGGGCGATATCAAGCACGGCAACACCTACTACGAAGACCTGCACGCTACCGTGGGGAAGTTCGATTTCGTCTGCGCCAATCCCCCCTTCAATGTCAGCCAGGTGGACAAAGAACGCCTCAGCGCCGAGGTCGGCAAAAACCGCCGCTACCCCTTCGGCCTGCCACGCACGGACAACGCCAACTACCTCTGGATTCAGGATTTCTATTCCGCGCTCAATGATCAGGGCCGCGCCGGATTTGTTATGGCCAATTCCGCCTCCGACGCCCGCTCCTCCGAGCAGGACATCCGCCAGAAGCTCATCGAAGCCCGGGCCGTCGATGTCATGATCGCCGTCGGCCCCAACATGTTCTACACCGTCACGCTGCCCTGCACCCTGTGGTTCTTTGACAAAGGGAAAGCGAAGACGCCCCGCGCCGACACTGTCCTCTTCATCGACGCCCGCCACATCTACCGCCAGCTCGACCGCGCCCACCGCGACTGGACCGAGGCCCAGATCAGCTTCCTCGCCAACCTCGTCCGCCTCTACCGTGGCGAAGCCCCCGACTTCACCCTCGGCGGCGCCGAGGCCGAGGCCAAGATCAAAGAAGTATTCGGCAAAAAACCAAAATTTGCTGACGTGCTCGGCCTGTGCAAAGCCGCCACGCTTCAGGACATCGAAGCGCAAGGCTGGAGCCTCAACCCCGGCCGCTACGTCGGCGTCGCCCCCGGCGAGACCGTCAGCGACGAGGATTTCAAGACCCAACTCGGTACGTGGAATGAGGAACTCGAAACCCTCAACGCCCAAGCCCGCGAGCTTGAACAAACCATTGCCCAAAACGTGGCGGAGATTCTGGAGGCATGACGAACAAATTGTCAGTTTGGAGAACGACGAAGCTCAAGGATGTGTGTGATCGCATTACTGTGGGTTATGTCGGGCCGATGGCGGACGAATACACGCCAGAAGGTATAACGTTTCTTCGATCTCAGAACATTGAACCTTTTCGCCTCAGCCTAAAGGATGTGAAGTTCATCCCTCGGAAATTCAACGACAAGATCAAGAAGTCAGCCCTTCGGCCCGGAGATGTCGCTGTTGTCCGCACAGGCTATCCGGGAACAGCATGTGTTATCCCTGCTTCTCTACCTGAGTCGAACTGCGCTGACTTAGTTGTTATTACGCCCTCCAAAGAACTGAATTCTTTCTATTTGGCGGCCATTTTCAATTCAGCCTGGGGAATGGCGTCAGTGCGAGGTAATCTCGTGGGTGTAGCTCAACAGCACTTCAACGTAGGGGCCGCTAAAGAGATGGTGGTTACGCTCCCTCCTCGTGCTGAGCAGGATCGCATCGCGGGCATCCTGTCGGCCTACGACGAGTTGATCGAGAACAGCCAGCGTCGCATCCGGTTGCTGGAGGACATGGCCCGCGCCCTCTACCGCGAGTGGTTCGTCCACTTCCGCTTCCCCGGCCACGAACACACCCTCCCCGTTGCTGATTTGCCAGGTGGATGGAAACGAAGACCTCTGGAGGAAGTCGCCGAGTTTAGGCTCGGCAAGATGCTGGACCAAGAGAAGAACCGAGGAGATTTGCTGAGCTATCTCGCAAACATGAACGTCCGATGGGGTGAATTTGACCTGCGCGGCTTACGGGAAATGCGTTTTGAGAAAGATGAGTTAGAAACGTATGGGCTGAAATTCGGCGACATTGTCATGTGTGAAGGTGGCGAACCTGGCCGGTGTGCCATTTGGAAGGAGCAGATTCCCGGAATGATGATTCAGAAAGCAATCCATCGCATTCGCTGCCGGGAGAACATGGATCATATTTATCTCTACCACTGCCTGCGTTTGCAGGGGGAATCCGGCCAACTGGCATCGCTTTTTACCGGCGCTACCATCAAGCATCTGCCGCGTGAGAAGCTTGCCAAAGTAACCGTGGTGGTTCCTCCTGCGCCGATTCTGAAGAGGTTTGGCGAATTCGCGAAGCCGATGGAAGCGCATATTGAAAAGCTCCAACGTCAAATCCAAAACCTCCGCCGCACTCGCGATCTGCTCCTGCCGCGCCTGTTGTCAGGGCAGGTTGCTTTGGAAAGCGTCCCCACATAAGCTCTGCCCATGCTCTTCGAACGACAACGCGTGCTCTTAACCTTGCTGGATGCCTTAGGGGGACAGAATGCGCCGACGGATTTCCAAAAACTGCTCTTTCTCTACACACGGGAGGAGGCGAATCCGAGCTATGAGTTTGTGCCTTACCGATTCGGCTGCTTCTCCTTTACCTCCTACGCGGACAAGAGGCGGCTGATCGAGCAGGGGCTGCTGGTGGATGATGCGCAGCAGTGGCTCATGACGGACGCGGGCCGTGAGATAGCGCGGAAGCGGGCGGTGATGCCGCTGCTGGCCGGGCGCTTCAACCGGGAACATGCGGGCCTGCGTGGCGATGCGCTGGTGGCGGAGGTTTACCGCCGCCATCCCTACTACGCCACGCGCAGCGAGATCGTGGACAAGGTGCTGACAAACCCGGCGGATCGCGCCCGGGTGGAGCAGGCCAAGCCCCAGCCTGCCGCCGCCGGGCTGCTGACGATTGGCTACGAGGGCAAGTGCCTGGAGACCTATCTGAACCAGCTCATCCGCGCCGGGGTGACCATGCTGTGTGATGTGCGGCGGAATCCGCTGAGCCGGAAATATGGCTTCTCCAAACGTACTCTGAGTCATTCGTGTGAAAGCGTGGGCATCCGCTACGAGCACCTGCCTCAACTGGGCGTCGCCTCCGAAGAGCGTCGGGAACTGAACACTCAGGCCGACTATGATGCGCTCTTTGCCGACTACGAACGCAAGAGCTTGCCGCAGCAGACGGAGGCGCTAGCAATGATCCAGAGCTGGATCACCGAAGGACATCGCGTGGCCTTGACCTGCTTTGAACTTCACCCGCACGAGTGCCACCGGCACTGCGTTGCGGAGGCAGTGGAGCACTTGACCAGTTATTCCCTGAGGGCTGAGCACCTTTGACCCATTGACCTTATGCCCAAGGAGCGCCTTTTCATCACCGTGAAGACTTATCCGACACTGTCGCGGAAGCACGGTGAGACGGTCTGCACAGCGGGTATTCGTGAGGACGGTAGCTGGGTGCGTCTTTACCCCGTGCCGTTCCGGCGACTGGATGAGGAAGAGCAGTATCGGAAGTTTGACTGGGTGGAGCTGGAGATGCGCAAAGGCACGGCAGATCACCGCCCGGAGACGCATCATCCCACAGATGCCAAGAACATCCTGCCCATGAAGCACCTGGGCACAGAAGAAGCCTGGAAGGAACGCCGCAAAGTGCTGAATAAGGTGAAAGTGCACCACCGATTGCAACCGCTGCTGGATGGCGCTAAGGCGAACACGCTGTCTTTGGCGCTCTTCAAGCCTGCCAAGATCATCGATTTCATTTCGGAGCCTTGTGAACGAAATTGGGACGAAGCGAAGGTGTCTGCGATGCGGGACATGGCCTCTCAAGGCGAACTCTTTGGGGATGAGCAATGGCGGCAGACCTTCCGCCTGATGCCTAAGCTGCCCTACAACTTTTCATATCGCTTCGAAGATGCCGACGGCAAACGAAGTGAACTTCAAGTATTGGACTGGGAGACGGGTCAGCTCTTCCACAACTGTCTGCGGGATGCGCGCGGTGATGAAGCCCTGGCGCTGGCAAAGGTGCGTCAGAAATACATGGACTCCTTTCTGAAAACGGACCTGCACTTCTTCCTCGGCACGATGAAGGAATTTCACGGCTTCTCACCGAACCCGTGGGTGATCATCGGCGTTCTGCCCATTCCGCATCCACCGGCTGTGGAGCAGCTGGAATTGCTGTAACACATGACTCACGCCTACACGGAAGACCAGCTCGTCGAGCAGCCCGCCATCGGGCTGTTTGCAGAGCTTGGCTGGGTGACGGTTTCGGCAGCAGAGGAAAACTTGGGTGCCAGCGGCACGCTGGGACGGTTGGCGAAGTCGGAAGCGTTGCTGCCGGGGCGGCTGGAGGTTGCCTTGGAAAGATTGAATCCAATGCTGCCGGCGGAAGCGATCACGGCGGCACTCGAAGAGTTGACGCGGAACCGCTCGGCGATGAGCATGGCGGCGGCGAACCGGGAGATGCATGAGCTTTTCAAGCAGGGCGTCAAAGTCAGCGTGCCGGACAAGGAACGTGGCGGACAGAAGACGGAGCGCGTGCGGGTGATTGACTGGGAGAACCCGGAGGCGAATGATTTCCTGCTTGTGACCCAGATGTCCATCCAGGGGCCGCTCTACCTTAGGCGACCGGATTTGATCGGCTTCGTCAATGGGTTGCCGCTGGTGGTGGTGGAACTCAAGAAGCCCGGTGTACCCGCGCAGCAGGCTTTCACGGATAACCTGACCTGCTACAAGACAGACATCCCGCAGCTTTTCTGGGGCAATGCGCTCATGATTGCCAGCAACGGCACGGACAGCCGCGTGGGCTCGCTGACAGCGGACTGGGAGCGGTTCTTTGAGTGGAAGCGTATCGCGAGCGAGAACGAGCCGCGCCGCGTGTCGCTGGAAGTGATGATCTGCGGCACATGCGACAAAAAGCGTCTGCTGGATTTGGTGGAGAACTTCATCCTCTTCTCCGAGCACAAGGCCGGGCTGGTCAAGATCGTGGGGCAGAATCATCAGTTCCTCGGCGTGAACAACGCCATCACCGCCAGCCTGAAAGCCCGCGATGAAGGCCACGGACGTGGCGGGGTCTTTTGGCAGACGCAGGGCAGCGGCAAGAGCTTCTCCATGGTATTCTATTCGCAGAAGATCCTGCGCACGGTGCCAGGCGACTGGACCTTTGTGATCGTGACGGACCGCGTGGAGCTGGACGAGCAGATAGCCACGACCTTCAAAGCCTGCGGTGCTGTGAGCGAGGCTGAGGGCGAAATCTGCCATGCTAGCAGCGGCGGACATCTGCGCGAGCTGCTACGTGGGAATCACCGCTATGTCTTCACCCTGGTGCATAAGTTCCAAACGGATGAAATGCTCACAGACCGGCGGGACGTGATCGTTTTGACCGATGAGGCGCACCGCAGCCAGTACGACACACTGGCCATGAACATGCGGGCTGCGCTGCCGAATGCGATCTTTGTGGCTTTCACCGGCACACCGCTGATCGCGGGCGAAGAGCGGACGCGGGAGGTCTTTGGCGATTACGTCTCCATCTACGACTTCCAGCAAAGCGTGGAGGACGGCGCGACGGTGCCGCTCTTCTATGAAAACCGAACGCCAGAACTGCACCTCGATAATCCCGATCTGAACGAGGACATCTACGCCCTGATCGAAGAAGCTGAGCTGAGCCCTGAAGCCGAAGAAAAGCTGCAACGGGAGCTGGGCAATCAATACCACCTCATCACTCGCGAGGACCGGCTGGAAACGGTGGCCAAGGACATCATGAACCATTTCCTGGGCCGTGGTTTCCAAGGCAAGGCCATGGTGGTGAGCATCGACAAAGTGACCGCGCTGAAGATGCACGCCAAGGTGCAGAAGCACTGGGTGGCGGAGCAAACGCGCGTGTGGGACGAACTGGAAGAGCTGTCCCGGGCCAAACCACTCAAGCCGGGCCAGCCCAAGATCGGGGTCACGAATGATTACGATGCCGAGAAGGTGCGGGAACTGCAACGGCGGCTCGACTTGCTGGAGCACACCGACATGGCGGTGATCGTTTCCGCCGAGCAGAACGAAATCGCCAAAATGGCAGGGAAGGGGATCGACATTGTGCCGCATCGCAAGCGGATGAACGATGAGAAGCTTGACGAGCGCTTCAAAGACCCGAAGGACGAGCTTAGTCTCGTTTTTGTCTGCGCCATGTGGCTGACCGGTTTCGATGCGCCAAGCTGCTCGACGATCTACCTCGACAAACCGATGCGGAACCACACGCTGATGCAGACCATCGCTCGTGCCAACCGTGTCTATCCCGGCAAGCAGAGCGGTTTGATCGTGGACTACGCCAACGTCTTTGCCTCGCTGGAGCGAGCCCTGGCCATCTACGGAGCCGGAAAGGACGGCAAGACGCCTGTGCGTGACAAGCAGGAGCTGGTGGAGCAACTGCGTGCCGCCGTGCAAGAGGCGGCGGAGTTTTGCCTGCGCCAAGGGGTAAGCCTGACCGCCATTCATGACGCGACTGGCATGGAAAAACTCCACCTTCTGAGCGAAGCGGTGAATGCGCTGATTTCCCCGGACGAACTGCGGAAGCAATTCCTCGCCCACGAGAAGCTCGTGCGGGCTCTCTACCACGCAGTGAAGCCCGACAAGGCAGCCATCGAGTTTGCCCCGATGTGCTCGCTGCTCGCAACCCTGGCCGATTCGATCAAGTTGCAGACTGGGGAGGGAGAAACACCCGACATCACGCCGATCATGGGCAGGCTGAATGACTTGCTCGACGATTCCATTGGCGCAGAAGGCTTCACCATTGCCGAAGGGAAAGCGGGAGCGCGGCATGGCGTGATCGACCTTTCCAAGATAAACTTCGAAGCGCTCGCGAAGAAGTTCAAAGAGTCGAAGCAGAAGAACCTCGACATCGAAAAGCTCAAAGCTGCCATTCGCGCCACCTTGGACAAGATCGTCCACATGCACCGCGCCCTGCGGACTGACTACCAGCAGAAGTTTGAGGAACTCATCGCCAGCTACAACGCCGGGAGCCTGAACATTGACCAGCTCTTTGCAGCCTTGCTGGAGCAGAGCCGCAAACTCACTGAAGAGCAAACAAGGCATGTGCGTGAGAATCTCCTGCCTGCTGAACTCGTGATCTTCGACATCCTCACCCGTCCCGCGCCCGAACTCAGCGACGCCGAGCGTGACGAGGTGAAGAAGGTGGCGAAGCAACTGCTCGCCAAGGTGCAATCTCTCCTCGGCACCATGTGGAAAGGCACTCAGCAAGGCCGGTCCCGGCTCCAAGACGTGATCAAGGATACCCTCGACGAAGGTTTGCCCAGAGCCTATGACAAGCCCCTTTACGAGGCGAAAGCGGAGGCAGTCTTCGAGCACTTCTACGAGACAGCGGCGTGAGAGGGCGACTGTAACCAGTAAGCCAACAGCCTTCAATGGTGGCGAAATGTAGTTTATTCTCGGAAACCGTACCTCAGCGCGGCTGTGGGATGGGTGAGCCGAAGCCTCGTGGAAAAGAGGGGAGGCATCTGCGAAGCCCAGCCAGCAGTGGCGCTGCTCATGGTTTGTGGAGGAATCGCCTGGCTTGCCATTCGCGAAGCGATGCCAAGCGGGGCGGTTGCGGTGGCTGGGCTGGCCTCGCGCGCTTGGGCGATGACCGTCTGGGAGGGGACGGGGCTGACGGTCATCGCTGAAGCGCCTCGATTTAGGGGGACTGTCCTGGTCTTGAGCGAAGCGAATGACGAGGACAGGAAGAGGTCGGTTGAATGTTGAGGGCGTTGCGGGATACCTCCCGCTTGAAGGGGTAGCGGCGCACGCAGTAGCCGCGAGGGGAAGGCATTCCCCGCTAAAGCGCCTACTTCTGAAGTCGAAAAGAAATACCCAACGCCGACTCGACCATCCCATCTTGAGTGAACTGGAAGTTGAAAGCCTTGCCGACCATGGATTCTGCACTCCGTTGACAAACGCCTGTAAATGTTCCGCCTCCAATAGTTTTGTCCCATTCTTGGGTTGTTACATAAATGCGGGCTGTGTTTCGGTCTGGCGAGACGCCTCCACTGCCAGTGTAGATTGCACGACAGGTGCGGAGCGCTTTGCCATCTCCCGACAGCTCTCGGTAAGTGCGGTGCCAGACGATGCCCTTCACAAAGCTGATTTGATCGGTGAATTCGAGTCCGGCAACGTCTCTCGCTTTCGTGATACTGACATAGCAAGGTTTCGGGACGCTGATCGTCACGTTGTTCTGACCCGTCGCATTTGCGGCGGAGGTTTTGCCCATCGTTTTGCTGTCCACCAAGTCATGAACCTTGGCCTTTTGGGAGATGATTATCAGGCGGCCGATGTTGGAGGTTATCGTCAGCGTGAGATCGGCCTGCCCTCGATGCCAGTCGCCAGCGGTATTTTCATTGTAAAACTCAATCGTGTAGCTGGCCGTCCACAAACCTCCGTCTTTAGATACCGTCACCGGGCCAAGAATCTTCTCGCTGCCTCTCGGCCACTTTTGACGTTGCGTGGTTTCTTCCGCCTGAATGGCGCTTCGCGAAAGTCTTCCTTTGTCGAGGAAGTCTACGCTTTGATCATAATCAGCGACCATGTCGGTGACTTTGCCTTGAGAGGCTTTGTCATGATGAGCGACAATGAACTCCTTAACCTCGATTTCGGTAAGCTGATGGGAGATGGACGAGGGACCTGAAACGGATGGGGTGCCCTGGGAGAAAATCGCACTGTTGGCCGCTGATGCTGAACCGAGCATAGAGAAAGGGCTCTGCGAAAGAGGCGATGGTATGAGAGCGACCGATGGAGCTGGGGTCTGTTGAACGGGTCGATGACGTTCCGCTGCTTTGACGACGGGGAAGGGCGACTCGTCGGCATTGAAGGCGAGGAGTGTCGGCATGTAGAGATCAGGGAGTGTCTCGGGCAGTTCACGCACAACAGGTGTGATTGCCGACCACCAGTCCTTGATTGCCGCCTCATCCCAGATCGTTTTATGGCCGTCACTCCATGCGTGCAGTGTCGTGGCAATGTCGGTGGAGTGAATGGGCCTGGCGTAGATTTGCATCACGAAAACGGCCTTGTGATCCTTCCATTCCACCAGTTGGGCGATGCCGCGAACCTGCTGATAATCCGGCCCCACCACCTGATGATTCAGCGGATTGACGAGCGGCGCGCACACTAGTACGCAGAGTTCACCATCAGTGACATGTCGCTTCCATTTGGATTCTTTGATCACATCTTCATCCGACGGCATGCTGACTTCAAAATGCAACGCCGGGGCAGCGGCTTTCCTCATGTAAGTCACTTCTGCATGTCCGTTCTTGATGCGAATTAACTTGGAGCCGTCAGCGGTGCATAGAACCTTGGTTTTATCATCGACCCCCAGCGAATCGAATCCAAAGGAAACAGGCAGGTTTGGATGCGACATGGCACAAATACTTTGCCCAAACATTTCCCATTCCTTTTCAGGGCTACGACGAGGTGGCGGCACTGCGGAACTGATCACGGTGCGTACATCCAACTTCCAGCCTTTCTGAGAGGGGAGAGAAGCGCGAGGCCCGTTCTGCCATTGACGCTTGGCTTCCTCATCAAGCTTACTGAAAAAAGTCGAATCATCGATGGGCTTCAACAGCAGCTTTTCGAGATCAAAGACGAGGGGGGATTCGTCGGTCGGGAAAAACACTAGTTCTTGCGCCTGCCACCAAAACACTTCTCCTCCCGGAGTGTCACGCCCAGGAGGGCGGGGGAGTGAGATGGCCATGGCTTCTGCAATGCGCAAAATCCAAATGAGTCGGCCACTCCCATTCCCAATGGCGCAAGCGAGCGATTTTTGATCTGGCGACCATGCCAGCGATTCCAGCGGATAGGCAGGGACTTGGATGCTGGTGATCTTTTGGAAATGGTTCAGATCGTAAACACCGATGGCAGGTGAGCCGGATGACGTGTCACAATACGCTAGCAAACGGCCATCTGCGGACAAGCTCACAGGCGAATCCGACTCGATGCCTTCAATCACCTTGGTAATGTCTGGCTGAATTTCACCGATCTTCGCTGATTCGATGCCTGGTGGAGGTTCGTATTGGAACGACGGCGCGGCATTCTTCGATTCGGTAATCGCTTGGGGATCAATCTTCGGCGAGCGGCCCACGAACGACAACGGAGCAAGCAAACCCAAGAGAGACAGGACCGCCGCGCCCAAGGTAACATGACGCAGCCAGGGTATGCCTTCGGCACCACTTTCAGTCTGTTGTTCTGGCAGTTTCGTTGCCATGATCTGGCCGCCAATCAAACCGCCGACAAAGCCACAAAGCACACTTGGCAGCAAAGCGGCGAGGCTCACAAACAGGGTCAGCCACATGCGTGCTTTCAGCGCGTACTCCATGAGCGAGGTGGGCGCGGCGTGGGTGTCCAGTGTGGCAAGCAACGTGAGCAGCGC
>NZ_JAQSEA010000259.1:0-4559 GCF_029946185.1 Prosthecobacter sp. | reverse complement strand
TGCGGTGATGGCGGCACGGATTCCAGCACGAAGTCCGATTCTTCCGCCAATGCCTGTCGCCAGACGGGAATCCACCAAGGCACCTGGTATGAGGATTGGAGCAAGAATCCCCGAGGCCAGAGCCAGGGCAAGCATCACCAATATTTGAATGCGAGAATCTGGGACGCCAAATACACCGTGGTCAATCATTCCACGGAACAAAAAGACCGAGCATCCCAAAGCCAACCCCACAACGTTCGCACGCAGTCGTGTCCTGTCTGTGAATACCAATTCGATTTTGTCTGTCACGGGAGGAGGAATATCACAGGCGGGAGGAATGAACAAGTGGCAGATTTTTAGCCATGCCATTCACTATCCTGCGGGAATTTTCCCTGCTGAAGGCGGCAAAAAGTTTTCTTGGGCTGGGAAGCACTGAAAACGCGGGGCTTTGATGCGCTGATATACTTTGAGAGCCTCAATAGCGCTCAGTTGAATAAAGTGAAGGCCGCTGTCGGTTCTCATGGTATCAATATCCGCATCGGTACGGGTGGAATCAGCAAGGGGGCACCTTCGTTCAAGAATACCTTTGGCACATCTAGTTTTGCAGTTTACCTCATGAGCGCTTCGTAGCCCGAGACCACATCGAAGAGTTCCTCGTCAATCGAGATCTGGCGCAGGCGGTGGAACGAGCCGTGGAGGTGATTCAATAGCTCAGTGATATTCTTTTCCGCGCGTTGCATGGCGGCTAGACGGCTGGCATTTTCGCTGGCGAGGGATTCGGCGCAGGCGCGGAAGAGGGAGATGAACAAATACTCGCGGATCAACGCGCGGAGCGTGGCGGGGAGGTCGTTGAGGACTTCGGGGATGATCTTTGTGGGCCACGGGATCTTTGTCAGGCTGTGCTGCCAAATCTCGTCGAGTGGCAAGAGGCGTTGACTCACGGGCTCGTAGAGTGAGCCGGTTTGCGGTCGATTGTGGAAGACATAGACCTGCTGGTAGTCGCCTTTCACGCGATGAGATTCGCTTTGGATCTGGATCTGCGCAACGAGCGAGGTGATGGCTTTGACGGAGTTCGGCACGATGAATTTTCCGGCCATGGACAGACCTGCATCGCCTAGGCGGGCGTGAACGCGCTCACCGACGGCCCAGACTTGCGGCTTGCCGGGCAATGTGGCGAGCGTCTTGATCGCGTAGTCGGCGATGATGTCGTTGAACTGACCGACGAGTCCTTGATCGGAGCCGAAGACGATGGCTCCGATGGTTTTGCTTTCGCGGGGGTGATCGTGGTTTGTATTCGGATGGCTCCGAATGCAGACACTGAGGCCAAGTTCAACCGTGCGATAGTAGTCGGCGAGCGAGCGCACGGACTGCTCGTATTGACCGATGCTTGAGGCCGCCAGAGCCTTCATGGTGCGCACCACCGATTCCAGTTCACCCGCGCTCTGGATTTGCCGGCTCAGACTGGCAATGGTGTTGCTCATTTGGCTTCCGTGGTTTTTGGGACAAACGCAAGCAGCGCCTGACGTGCGATGTCGGTGATCGTCTTGCGGTCCTCGTCGCTGAGTTTGGCCGCTGTCTCGAAGCGGGCGCAGACTTCTGCGGGAATGTCGGCTGCGGCGAGTTGGACGGCGTTCTCGGCTTCGGTCATTTTTTCGAGTGGCACGGGATCGAAGAGATTTGCCGTGAGTGCAAGCAAGACGCTGATCTGCGCGGGCACTGCGACGGGTGAGAACTCTGGCTGCTTCAAACACGCGCGGATGCGCCTTCCGTGCTCGATGGTTTTGCGTGTGTCTGCATCGAGCCTGGCACCGAAGCGCGCGAAGGTTTCGAGTTCCTCAAACTGAGCGTAGGCAAGTTTCAAATCGCCTGCCACTGCGCGGTAGGTGGACCGTTGCGCCTTGCCGCCCACACGTGACACGGACTTGCCGACATCGACCGCTGGCAGCACGCCGAGTTCGAACAACGATGGCGAGAGGTAGATCTGCCCGTCGGTGATGGAGATGAGATTCGTCGGGATGTAAGCGGATATGTTTTGCGCTTCGGTCTCGATGATCGGCAACGCGGTGAGCGAGCCTCCGCCGCGCTCTTCACTGAGATGCGTGGATCGTTCAAGCAGGCGCGAGTGGATGTAAAAGATGTCACCAGGAAAGGCCTCGCGTCCCGGTGGTCGGCGCAGCAGCAGGGACAATTCACGATAGGCGCGCGCGTGCTGCGTGAGGTCATCATAGACGATCAAGACATCGCGCCCTTGCTCCATGAAGTGCTCGGCAATGCTGGTCGCGGCATACGGCGCGATGAAGGCGAGTCCGGGCGGATCGTTGCCTTCGGTGACGACGACGATGGTGTATTCCATCGCGCCTTTTTCGCGCAAAGTCGCAACGCCTTTCGCGACAGCGGACGCGCGCTGCCCGATGGCGCAATAGATGCACAGCACGTCCTTGCCGCGTTGATTGAGGATGGTGTCGAGCGCGATGGCGGTCTTGCCGGTTTGCCGATCACCGACAATCAGTTCGCGTTGACCACGTCCGATGGGAATGAGCGCATCGACGACTTTAAGCCCGGTTTGCAACGGCACGGTGACCGGCGCGCGATCCATGATGGCCACGGCTGGGCGTTCGATGGGAAGGCGTTCGCTCGCGGCGATGGGACCGTTGCCATCAATGGGACGACCGAGCGGATCAATGACGCGTCCGATCAAGGCATCGCCCACCGCGACATCCATGACACGGCCTGTGCGCTCGACTTCATCGCCTGCTTGAAGCTCTGCGTAGTCGCCAAGGAGCACGACGCCGATTTGATCTTCATCGACGTTGAACGCGATGCCACGCACGCCGCCGGGAAACTTCAGCAGTTCCTCAAAGCCCACACCAGGCAGGCCAGAGACCATGGCGATGCCGGTGGAGACGTTGGTGATGGTGCCCGTCTCTTGCAACGATAGCTGCGGCGTGAAGTCTGCACGCGCTTGTCCCAGGGTCGTAAAGAGACGATCAAACGTCGATGCCAGAGTGTCGGGCGCAGCGTTCATGAGCTTGCAGCAACAGGGTTGTCCTTTGGCTTCGCTGGCCCGTTCAGCACTTCACCGACGCCCCGCTCCAACGACTTCAAATAGTCACCGATGCTCCACGCCACCTTCTGTCCATTGGCAGTGAGTTCGATGCCGCTGACCAAGTTTGGTGCGGTTTCAAATGTTAGCCGCGCGTCAATGGAAAACGTCTCATTGATGGCGTTCCGAATGAGTGCGCGCTGAGCTTCCGGCAACTCGAAGGCAGTGCGCACGACGGCTGGTTCCGTGGCCTGCTTCAGTGCCGCCCCCAGCCTGCCTTTTGCCTCGTCGTCCAAGGATCGCAGACGACTCATGAATACTTCGCTGATGCGTTCTTCCAGATTCGCTCCTGCGAGATCGTTGAGTGTTTTTCGCGCGATGGCGAACACTTCTGTCTGCGCGCGTTGGGCGACGGCTTCGCTCAGGTTTTGTGCATCATTGCGCAACGACTCCTCGCGTTTGGCTGTCACCGCATCAGCGGCTTTGCGTGCTTCTTCGATCAAGCGCTGACGCTCTGTCTTCGCCTCGTCGGCTACCTTGGTCAGCATGTCGGCGCGTTGCTTGTCGAAGTCCGCGTTCTTGTTCTGGAACTCCTCGCGCTCCTTGCTGGCCGTTGCCTCCTTTGCCTCGGCATCGGCGATTTGCGCAGCGATGCGTTTCTCCCGCGCGTCGATGGCCTTGAGCACAGGTTGATAAAGATAGCGCTTCATCAGCCAGACCAGAATGAGGAAGTTCAGCGTTTGCGCGCCGACAGTGAACCAGTCGATGAGCATGGCGTTACTTGGCGATGGTTTGCGTGATGAAGTGGTTCCAGAACGGGTTCGCGAAGATCAGAATCATCGACACGACGAAGCAATAGATCGCGGTGGATTCGATCATGGCGAGACCGACGAACAAGGTGCGCGTGATGGTGGCGGAGGCGTCGGGTTGTTGCGCCAGCGATGTGAGCGCGGTGGCGACGGCTTTGCCTTCCGCGAAGGCTGGCCCCATGCAGCCGAAGCTGGTGGTGATGCCCGCTGTGATGATGGAAGCGATGGCTACAAGTGTGGTGTCGTCCATGGTGTGTGTGGTGGTTAAATGTTGGCTGACGGTTGCGGCTCGCGTGTGCGAATGGCGGCGGCAATGTAAACTGCCGCAAGGATGCTGAAGATGTAAGCCTGCACCATGCCTGTGAGCAGTCCGAGCACGGTCATCAGGATGGGGAAGAGGAAGGGCGTGATCGTCAGCAGGATTGCGATGATCATCGCGCCGCTCATCATGTTGCCAAACAAGCGCACAGCGAGTGCCAGCGTGCGTGAGACTTCGCTGATGAGATTGAACGGCAGCATGATGATCGTCGGCTCCAAATAGGATTTGAGGTATCCGCCCATGCCCTGATCCGCGATGCCAAACATGGGCACTGCGATGAGGACGCACAGCGCAAGGGCTGCCGTGGTGGAGAGCGATCCCGTGGGAGGTTCGTAGCCGGGGATGATCGTGCAAAGTGCTGCCGTCGCGACGAACAAGAACAACGTGCCGAGAAAGCCGATGTATTTCT
>NZ_JAQSEA010000258.1 GCF_029946185.1 Prosthecobacter sp. | reverse complement strand
TCCATGGTTTTGACTGAATTGGCAGTCGCCCAGCCAAAAAGCAATCAAGACCCTTCGTCATCTCAGATTCAGATTCACCACAGAGTCCAATCCGAGGCTCACAGAGTCCCGATCCATGAAACCCTTCCTCTTCATACCTCTGCGTCTCTCTGTGCCTGCTCAGTGCTTTTCATTTCTCCCACAGAGTCTCCACTCACCAGACTCCCAACCTGCAACCGTCTCCGACTTCCGTGTATTCTGTGTATTCCGTGGTTAATCAAATCCCCGTCCGTTCCCCCTCTCTTACCTCTGTGCCGCTCCGTGCCCTCTGTGGTTAAACTCATCCCAACCTCTCCATGCCAACACTCCCTCAATGGTCCGGCGTCTTCCCAGCAGTCGTCACCCAGCTCCACGAAGATCAATCCCTTGATCTCCCCGCCTCCGCCCACCACTTCGAAGCCCTCATCACCTCCGGCATCTCCGGCCTTATCGTCTGCGGTTCCCTCGGCGAAAACCAATGCCTGCATCCCGATGAAAAACGCGCCGTCCTTAAATGCGCCGTCGACACCGCCTACGGCCGCATCCCCGTCCTCACTGGCGTCGCCGAGATGCACACGAGCGCCGCCATCCGATACATGCATGACTGCGAGCAACTCGGCGCAGCAGGCTTCATGATCATGCCCCCCATGGTTTACAAGAGCGATCCCCGCGAGACCGAGCACTGGTTCCGCACCCTCGCCAAAGCCACGCCCCTGCCCTGGATGCTCTACAACAACCCCGTCGGCTACCACACCGATGTCACGCCCGAGATGTTCGCCCAATACGCCGACATCGAAAACCTCACCTCCATCAAAGAGAGCAGCGCCAATCCCCGCCGCATCACCGAACTCCGCAATCTCGTTGGCGACCGCTACCAACTCTTCACCGGCGTGGACGATCTCATCCTCGAATGCAGCATCCTCGGCATCGACGGCTGGGTCGCCGGCAGCGGCATCGCCTTCCCCATAGAAAACCAAAAGCTCTGGGAACTCACCCGCGCCGGAAAGTGGGACGAAGCCCGCACCCTCTACCGCTGGATGCAGCCCCTCATGAAGCTCGATACCCACATCCACTTTGTGCAATACATCAAGCTCCTCTGCCAGGAAACCGGCCTCGGCAAAGAATGGTGTCGCGAGCCCCGCCTGCCCCTCGCCGGAGCCGAACGCGAGCAAGTCCTCAAAATCATCCGCGATGCCCTAGCCAAGCGCCCTGCCCTATGAAACGACTCTTCTCCATCCTCCTCAGCCTGCTCCTCACCTCCGCAGCCACCGCCACGCCTCTCAAGGTCTTCATCCTCGCTGGCCAGTCCAACATGGAAGGTCACGCCAAAATCGAAACCTTCGACTACATCGGCGACGATCCCACCACCGCGCCGCTGCTCAAACAAATGCTTGGTGCCGATGGCAAACCACGCGTCTGCGATCACGTTTACATCTCCTACCTCACCGGCATCGGCGAAGCCAATGGCGAAGGCTTTGGCAAGCTCACCGCTGGCTACGGCTCACGTCAAAAACCCGAGGCAGGCGGCGGCAAGATCGGCCCTGAGTTTACCTTCGGCATCACCATGGACGCCACGCTGAAGGAGCCCGTGCTCATCATCAAAACCGCCTGGGGCGGCAAATCTCTCTACCACGACTTTCGTCCGCCAAGTGCCGGCGTGTACCAGCGCAGCGCGCAAGACATCGAGAAACAGCGCTACCTTGAAAAGGACTCCGGCCACTACTACCGCCTCATGATCGATCATGTGAAGCACGTGCTCGGCGACATCAAACGCGTCTGCCCGGCTTATGATGCCCAGCAGGGCTTCGAAATCAGCAGCTTCGTCTGGCTGCAAGGCTTCAACGACATGGTGAGCCGCGATGTATATCCCCTCCCCGCCAAGGATGCCACCCAGCCTCGCTACGCCAGATACAGCGAGTGGCTGGCAGATCTCATCCGCGACGTGCGCAAGGACCTCCACGTCCCCAAGATGCCCTTCGTCATCGGCGTTATGGGCATCGGCGGCGCGCAGCCAAACGAACACATCGCCGCCTTTCGCGAGGCCATGGCTGCCCCCGCCAAACTCCCTGAGTTTCAAGGCGACGTCACCGCTGTGCAGACCGCGCCGTTCTGGTCCGATGAACTCGGTGCCATCGCCGACAAGCACGATCAAGTCCGTCAGATGGCCTACGAGTTGAAGTCCAAAAACAAAAAGTTCGCCAATGCCGATGGCTCGATGAACGAGCAGCAGCAGCGCGAATACATAAAGCAGTTTGAAGCAAAACTCATCTCCCCCGCTGAAGAAGCCCTGTGGAAACGCGGTGCCTCCAATGCCGCCTATCACTACCTCGGCTGCGCCAAAACCTTCGCTCTCATGGGCAGAGCCTTTGCAGAAGCATCGCTTCAAATGATGCAGCAATCCACCAAGTGACGACAACAACTATGAAACACGCGCTTCGCCCATTCGCAGCATTGCTCCTCGCCCTGCCTCTTTCTGCTGCAACGGCAGAAGTGAAACAGGCCGAGATGGCCGGATACCTCTTCGGCCCCGCCGAAAAAGTCCCGGAGGAATTCAATGCCGGCTTCTCCCTCTATGCCGCCGCCTGGCCACTGCTGGAAAAATATCCCGGCCACAAGTTTCAAACCGGCCTCTGGGGCACCTGGATGCATCCCCAGCATGAAAAAGGTCATGAACCCACCCTCAAATGCTACACCGACATTGAAGGCGGCCTCGGCTGGTGGCGCGACACCCGCTTTCCCACGGCGACACCCAAGTTCATCATGGGCGGCGTCGGCCCAAACTTCAGCGCCATCGCCAATGGTCCCGGCTACGGCGCAGGCACCTGGGAAAAACCCAGAGGACTCTACGGCGTCGCGCAGCTCAGCCCTTGGCTGCTGTTTCCGCTTGATGGCTTGAATCTCAAGCAAGGCACCTGCGGCGAACTCTTCGGCTACGGCTACCTGCCGCTGCCCCTGACAAATCCCAAAGCCACTACCGACGGCAAGAACGTCCCCACCGGAGACCAATCCTGGACCCTCTTTCTGAACACTGGAAACTTCAAAGGCCCCGTCGCTTTCTTCACTCCCTACTTCTGGTCACACTCCGCAGCGGACAAGTCTGAATTCACCGGACTCACTCTGGATTCACGCGCCGTCAGCCCCAACAAAGCCATCCAAATGGAGACCCAGTACGTCCCCAGCGTGCAGGCCACCGACTCCAAAGGAGGCACCTACGCCCGCGTCGCTCCCACCTCATTCCCCATCGGCCCAGACGGCACCTCCACCGTGCTCCATCGCATCACAGCTTACAAAAAGGCGGCGTTGTGGGACGACGTGAAGACCTGGTTCACCGGCGGCACTCCCGCCAGCGGCGCGCTCAAACCCGAAGCCTCAGTCGTACATACCTTCAGCAAAGGCGGCGGCTCCAATTGGAAAATCTATGTCCCTCCCACACCACGGGACGAAAAGATCCCACTCGACTGGAAAGCCTTCGCCACTTCCACGGTGCCAGAGCCTACCACTTTTGGGTATCGCTGGGACCAGCAGCTCACGCACAAAAAAGCCACCCCTCACGGCACCCTCGTCACCCTGCCCGAATACTTCCGCCTCGGCACCGACGGCAAAAAGCCCGAATGGAAAGCCATCGCAGCCAAAGACGTTCCACCCGAACTCGGACTCGCCGCCGTGACCTTCGACCCGCCAACGGAAAAGCCCCAAGAACCACGCACCACCCCCGATGACGCCGAAAGCTGCTGGAAGAAGCCCGGCCCCGCCGCAGGTCCTTTCCTAGCCCATCTTGGCGATGGTAGCGTCGTAACCTACCACTGGTATCGCTTCGCCGATCAACCCGCCATCCTCAACGCTGACCTCACTCCGGAAGAGCGCGAGCAGCTCCAGTCCCGCGTAGAAAAACTGCACCTCGCCTGGACCAAAGACCGCGACTACCTCGCCGCCCCCACCACCGGCAAACTCGCCGATCTCGACCCCGCCCTCATCCTCACCCCGCCAAAAGGCATGGAAGCCGGCTACGTCCCCATCGCCACCCGTCAGGAACTGGAGGCCCGCACCACCAGCAAAAAATAGCTCAGCATGAATCGCACTCGCCCGAGCCTATTGATCGCGAGCGCCCAACTCATCAGCACCAATGGTGCGGCCTATCGTAGTTCTGGGCAACGCCCAGGGTACTCAGCATTCCCGATCCAGAAGCAGACCCACCGCTCTGCCACATACAGCGTTCACCCGCAGCATCTGCAACAAGTTCCGCCGCGCTCAAGCTCCATCCAGCTCCAAGAGCCGCGACTCAACGCACCACTTTGATTCCGGCTCTTCCTCCCATGCCCCCGCCCCACAAGATTCAAATCATAGACTCACACACCGGCGGCGAGCCCACCCGCGTCGTGCTCAGTGGCGTCACCGCAGATGATCTGGAAACCTACCGCCGCGCCATCATCTGCGAACCACGCGGGCATGACGTCATCGTCGGTGCCTTGCTCGTGCGGCCCACAGACCCCTCATGCGCCGCAGGCGTCATCTTCTTCAACAACGTCGGCCTCCTCGGCATGTGCGGCCACGGCATGATCGGCCTCATCATCACCCTCGCGCACCTAGGCCGCATCTCACCCGGCCATCACCGCATCGAAACCCCCGTCGGCATCGTTACCGCCACCCTGCATGACGATGGCCGCGTAAGCATTCGCAACGTCCCATCCCACCGCAAAGCCAAAGCCATACAGGCAGGCGGCGTCATCGGAGACATCGCTTACGGCGGCAACTGGTTCTTACTGGTATCCGACCACGGTCTCGAACTCACCCGCTCCAACATCCCCCAGCTCACTGCAGCTTGCCTCGCCATGCGCACCGCCGTGCACGCAGCCGGCCACCCCGAAGTCGATCACATCGAACTCATCGCTCCACCCCACGACGCCACAAACCACAGCCGCAATTTCGTCCTCTGCCCCGGCGGCGAATACGACCGCTCCCCCTGCGGCACCGGCACCAGCGCCAAGCTCGCCTGCCTCGCCGCAGACGGAAAACTCGCCCCCGGCGAAATCTGGCGGCATGAAAGCATCATCGGCAGCGTCTTCGAAGCCAGCTACGAAAATACAGAAACCACCGCCATCATTCCCACCATCACCGGCACCGCCTTCATCACCGCCGAATCCACCCTCATACTTGATCCCGCTGACCCATTTCGTCACGGAATTGAAGCAACCACAGATCCCAGTCCAAGACGCTCAGAGATTTCCATCCCATGAAAACGCTTCCCTGATTCATCCCTCTCCGCCCCTCTTCGGCGGATCAATCCTGTTCGTTTCACCCCAGAGTCCCATCCGAGGCACACAGCGTTTCCAATCCATGAAAAACCCTCTTTGCAGCTTCTTCAACCCCAATGGGGTTGCGGAATATAGCCCAGGGTTAGCCGAGCCTCAGCGAGGCAACCCTGGGTCATGCACCCATCTCCGGAAAGCAAACCCAGAGTGGCTCCTCGCACCGGGTCCACCAGCAGCGTCTGAACGAACCTTCGCTGCGAATCCACGCGCGCTCAATCGCACCCGCCTCTCCAAGCCCACGATGAACACTCTCATTCTTGACCCAAAGGTTTCATTTTCACCCCAGATTTTCCCATCCATGAAAAGCCTCCTCTGGTTCATCCTACTGTCCCTCTTCGTGTCCTCTGGGCTAGCTCAAGATCGTTTCGAACACGCCCTCACCCTCCCCAAACGCACCGAAAACCTCGTCTTCCGCGACCGCGTCAAACCCAACTGGCTTCCCGACGGCAAGTCCTTCTGGTACCGCATCCAAACCTCCCCCGCGCAGCACGAATTCGTCCTCATCAACGCCGCCACCGGCGAACGCAAAACCGCCCCATCACTCAAAGCTCTCGGCCTCCCCGAGAAAGAAGCGCTCAAATCCTCCACCGCAAAAATCGAACTCCACAAAACCTCCCGCACCGGCGAGGAATCCGGCCTCAAATTCATCAATCAGCTCGACACCGACGTCGATCTCTTCTGGATCAATCAGCAGGGCGAGCACACAAGTTACGGCCGCATTCGCGCCGGCAGCGAGCGCGAGCAGCACACCTACGAAGGCCACGTCTGGCTCATCACCAGCAGCACAGGTGAACATCTCGCGGCCATCGAAGCCTCCGCCACGCCCCAGACCCTCATCATCGACGGCAAAGGCCTCTCCAGAGCCAAAGACAATCCACAGAAAAAAACAGGCGGCACACCATCCCCCGACGGCAAATGGTCCGCCATCATCGAGCAGGAATTCGTGCTTCTCCATGATCTCACCGCCAACAAAACCCTTCGCCTAAAAATCGAGTCCGCCGCCAAGTCCCCTTTGCACGGCCCCATCCGCTGGTCGCCCGACTCCAAGACCTTCGTGGTCAGCAGTTGCGTCCCCGTTCCTGTCCGCAAACTCACCCTCGTCGACTCCACTCCCAAAGACCAGCTTCAGCCCAAACTCATCGAACGCGATTACGCCAAGCCCGGCGACCCATTGCCCAAGCCCTTCCCCGTCATCTTCCGCATCACCGACAGCGGCTGTGAATGGACCCGCGTGAAGTCCGACCTCTTCCCCAATCCTTTCACCCAAAGCGAAAAACTCGACCTCCATTGGTCATCCGACAGCAGCGAGTTCTACTTCGAATACAACCAGCGCGGACACCAACTCTACCGCATCCTCGCCGTGAATGCGCAGACAGCAGACGTGCGCGTAGTCGTCGAAGAAACTAGCAAGACCTTCGTCGACTACACCCACAAAACCTGGCGTCACTGGCTCGGCAAAACCGGCGAACTCCTCTGGATGAGCGAACGCGACGGCTGGTGCCATATCTACCTCTACGACACCAAAACCGGCCGCGTCAAAAACCAGATCACCACCGGCACCTGGCCCGCCCGCGAAGTCCTGCACGTCGATGAAACAAAGCGCGAGATCCAGTTCCTCGCCAGCGGCCTGCGCAAAGACGAAGACCCCTACCACCTCCACCTCTGCCGCATCAACTTCAACGGCACCGGCTTCCTGCATCTCACTCAGGGAGATGGCAATCACCACATCGAGTTCTCCCCCAATCGCGATTACTTCACCGACTCCTATTCCCGCGCCGATCTCCCACCCGTCCACGAACTGCGTCGCAGCAGCGATGGCACTCTCGTCTGCGAATTGGAAAAAACCGACGCCACCCAGCTCCTCGCCGCAGGCTGGACCCTGCCCGAGCGCTTCGTCGCCAAAGGCCGCGATGGCACCACCGACATCCACGGCATCCTCATCAAACCCTCGCACTTCGATCCCGCGAAAAAATACCCCGTCATCGAAGACATCTACGCCGGCCCCCACAGCGCCTTCACCCCCAAGGACTTCGGCCGCCTACTCACCCACCACATCCTCGCAGAACTCGGCTTCATCATCGTCAAACTCGACGGCATGGGCACCAATCATCGCGGCAAAGCCTTCCACGATGTCTGCTGGAAAAACCTCAAAGACGCCGGATTCCCCGACCGCATCGCCTGGATCAAAGCCGCCGCCAAAACCCGCCCATGGATGGACCTCAGCCGCGTCGGCATCTACGGCGGCAGCGCCGGCGGCCAGAACGCCATGCGCGCCCTGCTAGATCATCATAGCTTCTACCACGTCGCCGTCGCCGACTGCGGCTGCCACGACAACCGCATGGACAAAATCTGGTGGAATGAGCAGTGGATGGGCTGGCCCGTGGACGACAGCTACGCTCACAGTTCCAACAAAGAAGACGCCCACAAATTGAAAGGCCACCTGCTCCTCATCGTCGGCGAACTCGACACCAACGTCGATCCCGCCACCACCACCCAAGTCGTCGGGGCCCTCCAAAAAGCCGGCAAGACCTTCGACTTCATGCCCATCATCGGCACCGGCCACGGCGCAGCCGAGACGCCCTATGGCTCCCGCATGCGCATGGAGTTTCTCGTGCGGCATTTGCGGCCGTGAACCCACGGCTGGCTGCCATGCACGCCCCCCTTGGGAATGGCCAGGAGTCATGGCTGCTGCCAGTGATAATTCAGCACGGCGAGCATGTAGCGATGACGATCCGTATTCAAAGCATAGATCTTGATCTTCCTTTCCGCCGTGATCGCGATATACTGCGTTCCCTGGCCGCGACGGCTGTAGTTCCAGTCCTCGGTGATGGCTGAGACTTGACTCCAGTCAAACCTTCTCGTCCGGCCAAGCGGCCCCACGCCGGTGAAGACCCTGCCTTCCCGACCCCGCACCGTGACCACCACTTTTCCACACACCGCCATCAATGCAGCACTGCCTAGCAGTAGGGTTCCCAGCACAAAAGGAATGCCAAAAAGAGACGTCCCGAGATTGAACTTTCCACTGACGATCTGACTGCCATAAATGCCGTTCAGTGAAAAGCCCGACCACACACACATGAATGGCACGAGGAAGAACGCCAGAGGGGACCGCGTCGAGGCCCCGACTTCAAAGCCATTAATGGCAGGCGTGTGCCATGCGCCGCCTGGAGCTTGAGCCACCACAGCAACCGAGTCTTTGCGGGTAAGAAGGTTCGAATAGTTCCAGCGCTCTTCGCAGCGCCGACAGAGAGCAATGTCCGTGGACACACTGATGTCCTCCATCGGAATGGAGGAGTGGCAGCGGGGGCAGTCAGCGTTTGCGGTCATGCGGCATGTGAACGTGACGTTATGAATCTGGCAATATGAAAAAATGGCATTGCCTCAGCTCAAGTGAGCACACGCACTTGTTTGAAATCGCAGCTGGCAGCCGGGCTTTGAGCAAGACGGCTGGAGCCTGCGGCGATAGCATCGGGCCACATGCCCATCCACGTCACCATCCTCGGAGCAGGCGTCATCGGCCTGAGCACAGCGCTCTACTGCGCACGGCGCGGCATGCAGGTCACGATCATCGAGCGCAACGCTGCCCAGCGCGACGGATGCTCCTTTGGCAATGCAGGCATGATCGTCCCCAGTCACTTCACCCCTCTCGCCGCGCCCGGCATGGTCCGCCTCGGCCTCAGATGGATGTGGAACCCCGAGTCCCCCTTTTACATCAAGCCCCGTCTCGATGCCGATCTCCTCGCCTGGGCCCTCCACTTCTGGAAATCCGCCACCGCCGCGCGCGTTGCCGCCGCAGCCCCCATCCTGCGAGACCTCAGCCTCCTCAGCCGCCAGTGCTTTGAAGACATCGGCCTCGATTTCGGCCTCGTCAAAAACGGCCTCCTCATGCTCTGCAAACAGCAGCAGACCCTCGATGAGGAAGCCCACATGGCAGCCACCGCCAATGCCCTCGGCATACCCGCCCAAGTCCTCGATGCCAAAGCCACCGCCGCACTCGATCCCAGCGTCACCATGGACGTCTGCGGCAGCGTCTTCTTCCCCAAAGACTGCCACCTCTCCCCCACCCGCTTTATCTCCGCTCTCGAATCAGAACTCACCCATCTTGGCGCAGAGTTCCTATGGGAGACCGAAGTGCACGGCTTTGAAGTGGAAAACAACACACTGCGTGCAGTCAAAACATCAAGAGGTCAAATCAAGTGCCATGAAGTGGTTCTTTGTAGTGGTGTGTGGTCAGCCCATCTGGCAAAGTCTCTAGCGCTCAAGCTCCCCATGCAGGCAGGCAAAGGCTACAGCCTCACCCTGCCTCAGCCAAAGCAACTCCCTCAGCTATGCAGCATCTGCACCGAGGCACGGCTCGCCGTCACACCCATGGACGGCACGCTGCGTATCGGCGGCACCATGGAAATGGCCGGCATTGATGAATCCATCACCCACCGCCGCGTGCGTGGCATCACCCGCGCCTTTCCCACCTACTTCCCCGCGTTTGAAGAAAGCGACTTCGCCGAAGTAAAGCCCTGGTCCGGCCTGCGCCCCGTCTCGCCAGATGGCATGCCCTACATCGGCCGCACCCGCCGCTGGAAAAATCTCACCCTCGCCACCGGCCACGCCATGATGGGCCTCAGCCTCGCCCCCGCGACAGGAAAAATCGTCAGCGATCTCCTCGCCGGAGAGAAACCTCCCCTGTCGCTCGATTTGATGTCACCTGACCGCTTCGCATGAAAACCTTTCTCTCCGCACTCCTGCTTGTCTCATCAGCCGCCCTGGCGCTGGACCGTCCCAAGCTGCAAATCATCAACGCCGCACCGCATGCCGTGGAAGTCTTCTGGGTCAGGCCAGACGGCGGGCGCGTCTCCAATGGCAAACTCAAACCCGGCCAAGGCAGCACCATCGGCACCACGCTCGGGCATCGTTTCGTCATCGTTGACGGAGGAAAAGAAACGGAAGTCGTAAGCAAGGAGCAGGTCCAAGAGTTTCGCTACTCACCGAACATGCAGCCGCAGGCGATCGGCACACGACCCTATGACAAGCGCCGCATCGCCGGCTGGACAGTGCACGTGAATGTAAAGTTGATCGAAGCCGACGCCCCCGCCCTGGAGAAAGCCATGCAACTGCTCCGCACACAGCTCGACGAAATCGTGCGCGTCGTTCCAGCCAAGGCCGTGGCAGAGCTGCGCAAAGTGCCGCTCTACTTCAACCCGGTGTATCCAAAGGAACGCGCGCACGCCGCCTACCACCCCAACGCGGACTGGCTGCGCGACCACGACCACGATCCAGCCATGGCGAAGGGCGTCGAATTCACCAACGTCAGCATCTTCGAGGCCGAAACCCGCCGCATGCCCAACTTCGCCTTGCATGAGCTGGCCCACGCCTATCACGACCGCGTGCTGGGCTTTGAAAATGCCGAGATCGAGGCCGCCTTTCAGCATGCCAAAGCCGCCGGCAAATATGACCAGGTGCAGCGCCAGGATTCCGAAGGAAAAAAGCGGCTCGCCAAAGCCTACGCCATGACCAACGCAAAAGAATACTTCGCCGAATGTTCAGAGGCCTTCTTCAGCCGCAACGATTTCTTCCCCTTCACAGCGGCAGAGTTGAAACAGCACGATCCCGAAATGTTTGCCCTGCTAGCGAAGCTCTGGGGGACTGCAGCCCTATAATAATGCCATGCTGGCAGGATCGCCTTTTTAAGGTGAGTCTCTATTTTACAAATCGAGACGCCTGTGTTGCAATAAGTCGATCATGCTTCTCGACCCGCGTCATTATCAGATCGCCGTGCTCGGCACCCTGCTCGTGTATGGCATGGTGGTGCTCGACTTTGAAGTTACGGCGACGCGTGCGTCTTTGATTTTAACCACCGTGCTGGGGAGCCAGTGGCTGCTCTCAAAGTGGACGCATCTGCGCTTTGAATGGCGCAGCGCGCTCATCTCCGGGCTGTCCCTGTGCCTGCTATGCCGCTGCAGCGCCTGGTGGCTCGCCATGCTGGCGGCCGGCATTGCCGTCGGTTCCAAGTTTGCGCTGCGCTGGCGCGGAAAGCACCTCTTCAATCCCACCAATATCGCGCTCGTGATCCTCATGCTGGTAAGTGATGGCCGCGTGTGGGTCAGCCCAGGCCAGTGGGGCAATGTCGCTTTCTTCGCCTTCCTCATGGCCTGCCTCGGCGGACTGGTGGTCATGCGCGCTGGCCGTGCGGATGTCGCGCTGACATTTCTTGCGTCCTGGATCGCACTGCTCGTCGGTCGTTCCCTCTGGCTGCATGAGCCGATGACCATCCCGCTCCATCGCATGCAAAACGGCGCACTGCTGCTCTTCACCTTCTTCATGATCTCCGACCCGCGCACCACACCCGACTCCCGCGCCGGTCGTATGGTGTTCGCCGTTCTCGTGGCCCTCGGCGGCTGGTGGTGGCAGTTCCGCATGTTTGAAACGAACGGCCCGCTGTGGGCGCTGGCGGCAGTTTCGCTGCTGACGCCGTTGATTGATTTCCTGCTGCCTGCGCAGCGTTATTCCTGGTCAGGCACATCCAAATTTCAGCTCAATCTCGCAACCTCATGAAACCCTCCTTCCTGCTCCTGCTTGCAGCCGCCGTGCTGCCAGTCACCGCCTCCGCCTTCTGCGGCTTCTATGTCGCCCGCGCGGACAGCAAGCTCTACAATCAGTCTTCGCAGGTGGCGCTGGTGCGGGATGGCCAGTTCACCTCCATCACCATGGCCAGCGACTACCAGGGCGATCCGAAAGAATTCGCGCTCGTCATCCCGGTGCCGACTGTCATCGACAAGGAGGATGTGAAAGTGGTCGAGAAGAGTGTGCTCGACCATCTGGACGCCTACACCGCACCGCGACTGGTGGAGTACTGGGATCGTGATCCCGATGAACCGATCATCATGTTCAATCCTATGGCTCCAGGGGCCAGTGGTGGTTTACGCGCCAAACGCACCTTCTCCGACGGCGCACGTGCCCGCGGCGTCACCATCGAAAAACAGTTCACCGCAGGCGAGTACGACATCCTCGTCCTCTCCGCCAAGCAGAGCGACGGCCTCGTGCTCTGGCTCAATGAAAACAGCTACAAAATGCCTGAGGGCGCAGAGCCTGTGCTCGACAGCTACATCCGCCAGAACATGAAGTTCTTCGTGGCAAAGGTGAACATGGAGCGCCAGGCACAGGAAGGCCGCACCTGGCTGCGCCCCATCCGCGTCAGCTTCAAAAGCCGCAAGTTCATGCTCCCCGTCCGCCTCGGCACCGTGAATGCGAAAGGACCGCAGGACATGATCGTCTATGTGCTCAATCGCAATGGCCGCGTGGAGTCCACCAACTACCGAACCATCCAGATGCACACCAACAAGAACGTGCCGGAGTTCATCAAGAGCGAATTCGCCGACTTTTACCGCGCCATGTTCGACCTCGTCGTCACCCAGGAAAAAATGAGTTCCGTGATCACTGAATACTACTGGGACATGGGCTGGTGCGATCCCTGCAGCAGCGATCCAGTCCCCCTCAAGGAACTCCGTGAGCTGGGCTGCACCTGGCTCAAAGGCGATGACAATGCCCGCCCCGAACAAGGCAGCGCCTTCATCACCCGCCTTCATGTGCGCTATGACAGCGAGCACTTCCCTGAGGACATCGTCTTCCAGGAAACAGGCGACACACAGTTCATCCAGGGGCGCTACATCATCAATCACCCTTGGCGCGGCAATTCGAAGACCGAGGCGGCCAAAGCCTACTTCAAAGGATTGCCCAAACGTTTTGAAGATGAGGCCACCACCACCGCCAGCCTAACCGGCTGGCCCATGGAGAGAGTCCGGGCCAAACAGGCCTCTTACAAAGACACCTCCAAGGAGCCCAAGGAACAGTAACCCTGTTGAAAGAGGGTTGCGGTGAGGGGATTATTCTCTTAGCCAAGTTTTACCCCCTTTCATGGCCCAAACATCCCCCCATTCACGATTTGCCGGACTCACCCTCTGGCTGCTGACGGCGTACGCTTCTGCCGCCGAGCATCCCGGTGCCGTCATTTACAAAAAGCTCTGCCTGGACTGCCACGGTGACAAAGGCCAGGGCGTGAAGGACAAGTTTGACGACCCGCTCACAGGCAATCTCTCGGTGGAGGCGCTGGCGCGCAAGATCGACCGCACCATGCCGGAAGATCATGAAGAACTTTGTGTGGGAGAGGACGCCAAACAGGTAACGGCTTATATTTTCGACGCCTTCTATTCCCCCGCAGCCCAGGCCCGCCTGCATCCACCGGAGCAGGATCTGAGCCGCCTCACCATCGCGCAGTATCGCGCTTCGGTCATGGACCTCATCGGCCGCTTCCGCATGGGCCCAGGGTTTGACCGCCCCGTCAATCCCGAGGCAGGCCTGAAGGCCAATTACCGTGGGGTCGAACTACCGAAGCCCGGCGAGAAGGCCGTGGACACCACGCCGAAAGACGGCATCAAAGCCAAGCGCCCCAACTACAAATTCGAACGCGTCGATCCCCAAGTCGCATTTCACTTTGGCACCGGCAGTCCCGACAATGCCAAAATGGAGGCCGAGCAGTTTCAGGACACTTGGGAAGGCAGCGTCGTGGCCGAGGAAACAGGAGTGTATGAGTTCACCCTCAAGACCGAAAACGGCGCACGCCTCTGGATCAATGACACCAGTGAAACCGGTGTCCTCATTGATGCCTGGGTGAGCGCCGGCCCCACCGTGCGCGAGGAGAAAAAAAGCCTCTTCCTCGTCGGTGGCCGCGCCTACCGGCTGAAGCTTGACCACTTCAAATTCAAGGAGCAGTCCGCCTCCATCGAGCTGTTATGGAAGCCCCCGCACGGTGTCACCGAGATCATCCCCCAGCATGCGCTGCGCACCGACCGCACACGCGAGCTCATGATCGTGCGCACAAATTTCCCTGCCGATGACCGCAGCGTCGGCTATGAGCGCGGCACCTCCATTTCCAAAGCTTGGGATCAGGCCACCACGGAGGCTGCCATCTCCACCGCAGAGCATGTGGAAGAGAAACTGAACGAACTCGCCGGCACCAAGGAGGGTGCGCCGGACCGCCTGGAAAAGCTCAAAAAGTTTGCCTTCACCTTCGTCGAGGCCGCCTTTTGCCGTCCGCTGACGGAAGAACAAAAGCAGCTCCATGTGGAGCGCCTGTTCGCCTCCGCCAAGAGCCCCGAGCAGGCCGTCAAACGCGTGGTGCTCTTCACCCTGAAGTCACCGCAGTTCCTCTACCCGGAACTGCGTGAAGCCGAGAAGCCCGACGACTTCGCCTATGCCTCACGTCTGGCGCTGACCCTGTGGGACTCCATTCCTGACAAGAGACTCATGCAGGCCGCCGCCTCTGGCAAACTGCGCACCCCGCAGCAGATCCGTGCGGAAGCGCAGCGCATGCTCAGCGATCCCCGCACCAAGGCCAAGCTGCACGGCTTCTTCCACCACTGGCTGGAACTCGAGCGCGCCGAGGGCAATGCCAAGGACCTGAAGATCTTCCCCGGCTTTGACGACAGTGTGCTGGCAGACCTGCGCGAGTCGCTCTTCGAATTCCTCGATCAGGTCGTGTGGAGTCCGCAATCCGACTACCGCCAGCTCCTCCAGGCCGACTACCTGCTCCTCAATGACCGCCTCGGCAAATTCTACGGCAAGCCCGTACAAGGCGGCGAGTTTCAGCATGTGGCGTTTGATCCAAAGCAGCGCGCCGGTGTCGTCACCCATCCCTACCTGCTCGCGTCGCTGGCCTCCAGCCGCGCCACCTCCCCCATCCATCGCGGCGTCTTCCTCACCCGCAACATCGTCGGCCTCTCGCTCCGTCCGCCTCCCATCGCCGTCAGCTTTGATGAGACCCACTTCAATCCGAAGCTCACCATGCGCGAAAAGATCACCGAACTGACACGCAATAACACCTGCATGTCCTGCCATTCCACCATCAACCCTCTCGGCTTCAGCCTCGAAAACTTCGACGCCATCGGCCGCTGGCGCACGCAGGACAACCACAAGCCGGTGAATGCCATCGGAGAATTTTCCGATGACGAAGGCCACGTGGTACATCTGAGCGGCCCCCGCGACATCGTCAACTACGTCGCCAGCAGTCCCTACGGCCATCGCGCCTTCATCCGTCAGCTCTTCAATCACTTCGTCAAGCAGCAGCCCCTCGCCTACGGCCCGCAGACCCTGGAAGACCTCCAGCGCAGCTTCGCAGCAGCGGACTGCAATGTGCAGAAACTCCTCATCGAAATGGCATTGGTGTCAGTGCTGCATGGCAGCGAAATGAGTGTGCCCGCAAAGTAAAAGCACACCGCAAGCATCAACATAATCGTCATCCTACTCGTCCTCGATCATTGCGTATGCGCTGGGTGAAGCGGGACCGAAGAATTGCAAACTGAGCAACAGCCTTCCCACAGGCCGTGCCAAATACGGCACCGCATACCCCAGCGCCCCAGCGCCCCAGCGCCCCAGGCGCGCAGACCTCCAGCCTCCAGGATTTCTACCATAGCGTTTTTCAGAACTAATTTCCGGAAAGCGCCTGAGGAAACACGCGATTTAATCTCTGCCACCTCTGCACCTTTTAGCGATTCGCAAAACTCATTTCCTACCTGGTGGGTCTGAGTATTTCATACCACGATCCATTGCAACCAGGTCTGTTTCTCTATAGCGTTTGCCAAAACTGATTTCCGGAAAGCGGAGCATGGCGACGCGCGCATGCCCATCGCTGGTGGGACCGGCTGTCCTCAGCCAGCCGCCGACGACCTGTCCTTCGTAGCTCGACGCAGGAGAGCGAAGAAGGAAGCCCATGATCTGCGATCAAGAAACAACCTGCTAAACGGAAATGGATTTTGCG
>NZ_JAQSEA010000257.1 GCF_029946185.1 Prosthecobacter sp. | reverse complement strand
AGCGTTCCGCTGTGACAAGCCGAACGACTCCGCGAGCCGATGACAGAAAAAGATGCCCAACAACGAAGTGACGACATTGATCAGCACAAGGCTGTCATTGATGTTGGCGACCACCTGATTGACCAGCCAGCCGCTGAAGCAATAACCAAAGTAGCCTGGAGAATGAGCGCACCAAGTGCCAAGGCCACCGATGGCGTAGCCAATCGTATCTCTACCGAGAAGAACCTCAGACCAATAGATGATTCGCAGCAACAGGGCGACACCCAAGATTGCCATCAGCCAAGGATTGAATTTGTTTTTCATGCGTTCAAATAGAGCAGTCGATGGTGGAAAGGTTAGGAACACGATTTCCCTATCAGCCGCCTGCCCACACGGCAGAGCAGGCAACTGTTTTTGTTGCGCAGGCATTTCAGCATGTCGGAAGTGATCCTGAACGAGAATGCGGCCAATGATGTAACAAGTCGCGTTTTCGGATTTTCATCCCAGTGTAACTGTGGCAGGAGTACCGGGTGGCCAATGATGTGACGCAATCCCAATCCCTGCCCCTAAGCCCGGACAATCTGCGGGTGCATGTGATTCACTACACTCGCCTGACCGAGCGCCGTCCGCACATGGAACGTTTGCTGCGGGAGCACGGGCTGGACAACTTTCCTATCAACTGGGTGACGGCGCATGATCGCGAAGAGGTGCTGGCGGGGGGTGCTTATGAGCGCGGCGAGTGGGGAGACCCAAAGGTGATCGAAGCAGGTTCGGTCTCACTAATCTTAAAACACCTCGCGGTTTACCACGCGGTGGTGGCTGAGCCGCATGCCTGGCACCTGATCTTGGAGGATGATGTACTGATCCGCCCCGGCTTTCTGCCCACTCTGGCAGCCTGCCTCACGGAACTGCCCCAAAAGTGGGATCTGTGCTTTGTGGGGCTGGGCTGCGATCTGCATGTGCCGTGGTGGCTGCGCCGTGCCAGCAAGCGACTCTATTGGCGGGGGTCGAAACGCGGGCTGCTGTGGGGCGGCGGTGGCTGCTCCCGCTGCACGGAGGCATATCTGATTCATCCAGAATGCGCGGAGCGTGTGCTGGCCAGCCGTTTTGCGCGCCCACCGTTTCATCGTCCCATTGATTGGCATTTGAACGCCGCCGGTAAGGCTTTGCGCATCCATTCTTACTGGGCGGAGCCGCCGCTGGTGACCCAGGGGGCGTTTGAGAGCTGGCTGAAAGATCCAGAGCTTAACCCTCAAAAAAATGGCAGGCCATGATCGGTGCTGAGTCATGGGCATCCAACTGTGATTCATCGGCCCCATGTCAGAATCATCTTCGTTGTCACGATGCAGGTTTATAAGATTCACTTTCGGCCGTAAGTTTCGGACTAACTACGGAAGGCCAGCCAGTTTCCGACATGCCTGCGATAGTCTTCAAGTTGAACGGGTGCATTATTCCCCTTCCCTTGATCCATGGAGCGCACTTCGAATCCGGCGGATTCCAAATGCGCCAGCAAATCGCCGGCAGTGAAGCCGTAACGGACCGAGTTCGGGTCTCCCGCTTCAATCAAAATCCGCCGGGTTTTCTTGAGCAGGCTGCTGGCGCCACGCAGCACCGCGAGTTCCGCACCCTCAACATCGATCTTCAAGAGATCGCAATGAAGCAAGTCTGGAAACAACACATCCAGGGTGGTGACAGGCACTGTGATGCTTTTATTGCTCATGCCTGAGTGCTGCACCGCACCTTTGGGGATCATGAAATTCATGTCATCACGACGGTCATCGGTGAACTGCGCCCCAGTTTCTCCAAGTGCGTCGGCAACGGCGACTGCGTAGCGCTGCACCTGCGGCGGGCTGAGCATGTTGAGGCTGAGATTTTCCTCCAGACAACGATGAATGAAGGGATGTGGCTCGATGGCATGAACCACGCCCTGCCTGCCAACGGCATGAGCCCCTTCCATGGCGGTAAATCCGATGTTGGCTCCGACGTCAATCATGGTATCTCCCGGCTTGAGTAGGGAACGGATGATATCCAAATCGGCATCCCGCTGATGCCGGTCCACCCAAAGCTGCCAGGCGAGGTTGGCCGGGTGCAGATGGAGTCGAAAGGCGCGCAAAGGAAACGTGATCCGATGCCCCCAGCCGGTGCGCCAGAATACCTGTGCGATCAAAAAACGAAGCGGCCGCGGATGGCGCAGCAGACTGACGAGTCGGTTCATTGAAAATCGAATTCCACATGCCTTTAACCACGGACGATTGATTTCACCCAGTCCTGATGCTGAAGGTACCAAGCAACAGTTTCACGCAGTCCAGCTTCCAAGGTGTGGGCGGGGTTCCAGCCAAGTTCGGCACTGATTTTCGTCGCATCCATGGCGTAGCGGCGATCATGGCCAGGGCGGTCTGGAACAAAGGTGACTAGGCTGCGTGAATGTCCCCCACGCTCGGGCTTCAGTTCGTCAATGAGATCGCAGATCATCTGTACGAGATGCACGTTCGCCAGTTCGTTCCGGCCACCGATATTGTAGGTCTCCCCGATTTTACCGCTGGTAAGGACTGCCCACAGTGCTTCGCAGTGATCCCCCACATAAAGCCAGTCGCGTACGTTTAAACCGTCGCCATAGACGGGAACGGGCCGGCAGGCGAGGACGCTCTGAATGACTACCGGAATGAGTTTCTCAGGAAACTGATACGGGCCGTAGTTGTTCGAGCAGCGTGTGATGACGGCAGGCAGGGCGTAGGTGTGGTGGTAACTGCGCACAAGCATGTCGCTTGCCGCTTTGCTGGCGGAGTAGGGCGAGTTCGGCGCACAAGGAGCGGCCTCGGTAAAGGCGGGATCGTGAGGGCCAAGGGAGCCAAAGACTTCGTCGGTGGAGATGTGCAGAAATCTAGGCGCTCGATCCTGAATGCTCGTTGCTGGATCGGACCAATGAGCACGGCAGGCTTCGAGGAGGTGAAAGGTGCCGTTGATATTGGTGGTGATGAAGTCGCCTGGCCCTGTGATGCTCCGGTCAACGTGTGATTCGGCGGCAAGATGCATGACGTGCGTAATGTCATGCTGGCGAATGACACGCTGGACTTCCTCTCTGTCACGGAGATCGACCTGCTCAAAAAAGTAGCTCGGGTGAACGGCGTGAATGCCGTCGAGATTTTCGAGATGACCTGCATAACTGAGGCAGTCGAGATTGACTAGCTTCGCGATCTCTGGTCGGTCAATGACGTGACGGATGAGATTGGAACCGATGAAGCCGGCGCCACCTGTGATGAGGAGGTTCATCATGCTTTGACGGCAGCGTATTCGCTGAAGACACCCATGCAGGCGATGCGCCGGGCTTCTTGGAAACCGGCACTCTTGAGGGCGTCGACGACTGCCTCCGGACGCACGCAGGCATCCATGGTCTCCCAAAAATATACCATCATCTCCTCGGCCTTTGAACTGCGGGTAAGCAACCGAGCGAAGAACGGATACACAATGCCGAAGTAGAGCTTGAAGAGCGCGGAGCCGATCCTGCCCTTGGGACGTGTGGCCTCCATGATGAGGACGCGACCGCCAGGCTTGAGCACGCGGTGAAATTCACGGAACGTGGCCTCAAGATCGGCAAAGTGACGCAACGCGTAGCCCACGGTGAGAAAGTCGTAGGTGTTGTCTTCGAGCGGCATGCTCTCCGCACGGCTCTGGATGAAGCGTGCGTTTGGCAGCTTTTCTTTTGCGACGGCCAGCATGCCGTCACTGGGTTCCACGCAAGTGATCGTGCTGTCGCCACCGAGCACCTGGCTGGCGGCTACGGCCACGAGGCCTGTGCCACAGGCAACGTCGAGGTGCTGCATGCCAGGTCGTAGGCCATGGCGGCTCTGCGCACTCTTGCGGTAGAGATTCCCGGTGCCGAAGAATCCCCAGCCGACAATGGGATCGTAATGCTTGGCGCCTTGATCGAAGAGTTCTTTGACGTAACCCTGTCGTTCTTCGGGCTGTGCATAGCGGTGGGTCAGTACGGGATGGGGAATCATATAGTTGTTCAGGCGCTTTTAAGGCCGACACGCTTCACTTCAGCAGCGACGTCGGACAGGTAGTCACGGTATTCGCACTGGGGCAGTCCGGTCACAAGTTTTTCAAAGTCGTCGAGAGAAAGAAAACCTCGACGCAAAGCGGCCTCCTCTGGGCAGCCGAGCTTCATGCCCTGTCGCTTTTCGATGGTCTGCACATAGGCGGATGCTTCGTGCAGGCTGCTACTCGTACCGGCATCCAGCCAGGCGGTGCCGCGGCTGAGGCGCTGAACACGCAAGGCACCACGGCGCAGGTACTCTTTGTTCACATCGGTGATTTCGAGTTCACCGCGGGTCGAGGGCTGCAAGCTACGGGCGATACCGACGACTTCATTGTCGTAGATATAGACACCGGGCACAGCGTAGTTGCTACGCGGGTGAGCCGGCTTTTCTTCGAGTGAAACAGCATGACCTTCAGCGTCGAACTCCACCACGCCATAGCGTTCAGGGTCATTGACGTGGTAGGCAAAGATGGTGGCGCCGGATTTAAATTCAGCAAAGGCGCGCGGCAAGGCATCTCCGCCAAAGAAAATGTTATCGCCGAGGATCAGGGTCACGGGATCCGGGCCGATGAAGGGTGCCGCGATGAGGAATGCTTGCGCGATGCCTTCGGGCTTGGTCTGTGCGCGGTATTCAACGGAGATGCCCCACTGTGAGCCGTTTCCAAGCAAGTGCTGAAAGCGTGGCAGATCTTGGGGTGTGGAGATGAGGCAAAAATCACGAATACCCGAGGCGATGAGCACCGTAAGCGGGTAGTACACCATGGGCTTGTCATAGACAGGTTGAAGCTGCTTGGACGCCACCTGTGTGAGAGGATAAAGACGCGAGCCCGAACCTCCTGCGAGAATGATACCTTTCATGGTGGGAAAGAGGTCTGCTGCGCCTTCGTCATTCAGCCTCATCGCACAATCATCCAGTCATTGAGCACCAGCACATCCATCTTCGTGCGCAGAAAGCAGTCGAGGGCCTCCTGCGGGGTGCAGACGACGGGCTCGTTTTCGTTGAAACTGGTATTCAGCACCATGGGCACACCGGTGATCTGGCGATAGTTTTCAATGAGACGGTGGTAGCGTGGATTGGTCTCTTGATGCACGGTTTGCAAGCGGCCGGAACCATCGACATGCGTGGTGGCAGGGATTTGCGCACGCTTGTCTTCACGCACCTGGAAGACTTCCATCATGAAGGGGACGTCGTCGTCTTGCTCAAACCATTCGCTGACATGCTCACGCAAAATGCTAGGCGCAAAGGGGCGGAAGGATTCGCGCCGTTTGATCTTCAGATTCAGGATGTCTTTCATGTCCGCACGCCGTGGGTCGCCGAGGATGGAGCGGTTGCCCAGAGCACGTGGGCCCCACTCCATGCGGCCTTGGAACCAGCCGATGACTTTGCCTTCGGTGATGGCTGTGGCTGTGAGGCGGCAAAGCTCAGCCTCGTCATCAAGACGGCGCACGGTGCAATGTTCAGCCACAATGTCGGCGTGGCGCGTATCGAGCAGGGTTTTGATCTCGGCATCGTTGGTCTGCGGGCCTAAGTAGGCGTGGTCCATCACAAACCGGGATGAACTGGCTGCAGCGCCAGCGAAACCTTGAAGAGCAACGACAAAAGCGGCTCCGATGGCACCACCCGCATCGCCGGCGGAGGCGGGGAGGTACATGCGTTTGAAGGGTGAGTTGAGGTACACCTTGCCATTGGCCACGGAGTTCATGGCGCAGCCGCCCGAGAGGGCCAGGCTGTCGCAGCGATAGCGCGCATGCAGCGTCTGCAGCATGGCGAAAAAGGCCTCCTCATACATGGCTTGTGCACTGCGCGCGATGTCACGGTGCTTTTGTTCCAGGGCCGCGCCTTTTTCGCGCTGCGGTCCGAAGAGCGCTTCCATGGGGGCACGTTTATAGAGCGTGCCGACTTCGGGGCAGCAGTTGTCCCAAGTGTAATGAACGTCATCGGTGTGATGGCGGAAATATTTCAAGTTCAGCCTGAAGGTGCCGTCACTCTGCACCTGCACCAGTTCGCGCATTTCTTTGAGGTATTTGGGTTCGCCATACGGGGCGAGACCCATGACCTTGTACTCATCGCCAAAGTAGGGAAAGCCAATGAACTGGGTGATGACGGAGTAAAAGATGCCCAGCGAGTGGGGAAAATAGATGCGGCCGTCGATCTGAATGTCATTCCCCTTCCCCATCCCCCAGGCGGAACTGGCAAAGTCGCCAAAGCCATCCACCGAAAGACACACGGCTTCGTCGAAATCTGAAACGAGGAATGCGGAAGCAAGGTGCGCGAGGTGGTGCTCCACTCGGTGGATCTGTGCACTCAGCCTATCGCCGGGAAATGCGGCCTGGACTTCGTCTTCGAAACTGCCCGCGCGCTTGATGTTGCGCAGGCGTTTGAAGATCAAACCCAGGCTGGGGCGCTTGCGCAGGACGTATAGTGCCCGGCGCAGGTTGTTGACCTTGGGATTGCGATTGATGGCGATGTGATCGACATCACCAAGTTGGATCCCCGCATCTGCAAGGCACCACTTCATGGCCTCAGTCGGCAGACCAGACCAGTGCTTGATGCGCCGAAATCGTTCTTCTTCAGCGGCGGCCACCAGCTTGCCATCTTTAACAAGTGCGGCAGCCGAGTCGCCGTGATAAGCATTGAGGCCGAGAACGATCATGCAGTAAATAAGACGCGGCCAAGCTGCCGCCAAAGGTCGCTCAAGCAGCGGCCTGGATTTTTAGCCGGAATCGGATCGGCATTTTTCAAAATGGGAAGGGACTGTACCATGCTGATACCCAGCGCAAAGAATAAAGTTCTTCCGTATGTTAACAGTTTGACACCAAGCGGTGGTGGCAGCGTACGTTTTTCTCCGGCAAAAATGAACATTGCCGCGTCACCCCCAGTCAGTTTTTGGATGAACCCGGCCTTTTTTGAATTACCAAACTCCATGCGCCGCGCCCCCTTCCTCTTGACTGCCATTGTCCTCTGCATCGCCGCGTGTACTGACGCCCAGGGACAAACACCCCAACCTCAAGGCACCAATCCGAATGCGCCGCAGGTGAGCAGCCTGGGCATGCGTTTTGCGACTGTTCCCGGCACCACGGTGCAGTTTGCCATCTATGAGACACGGCTCTCTGAATGGAATGAGTTTCTTCGGCAGAAAAAGTATCCGTGGTCCTACCAGACGCACTTTGAGCAATCGCCGGAACATCCGGTGGTCGGCTTAAACCTGCAGGATGCCGTGGCCTTCTGCAACTGGCTCACCGAAACTGAGCGCGACCAGCGCCTGATCGACAGCTCCCAGAGCTACCGTCTGCCGACGCCGGAAGAATGGGACTCAGCCGTCGGCCTGGCCCGTGGTCGCAAAAAGGTCAGTCTCTCCGCTGAAGACATTCTTTTGGACGACCACATCTATCCCTGGGGGCAGGAATGGCCGCCGCCCGCAAAGGCCGCCAATCTTGCCGATGGCGAGATCCCCGGCCACGCCAACGACGGCTACGCCTTCACCGCACCGGTGGGCAGTTTCACCCCCACCAAGGAGGGATTGCATGATCTCGCGGGCAATGTGTGGGAATGGACCCAGCCAGTGGAGATCCGGGCGCAGCCGATGGGCATTCTACGCGGCGGCTCTTGGGCCTATTTCCGCGCAGAGTGCCTCACCTCGGGCTATCAATACACCGTACCAGCGGATCTGCGTGCGCCCACCATTGGTTTTCGTTGTGTGTTTGATGACAAACGCCGCACCGCGAGCCTGCTGGCAGCTTCCGATGCAGAGAAAAAGCAGGAACTGGAGGGACGCATGAAGACGATGCTTGATAATCGCAAGGTGGACGCCACAGCGGTGGAGGCGCTGCGTAAAAAGATGCAGGGCAAGGGCGATGATGACGGCCTGCCCGACCCTGCCAGCCTGAAACCGGCGGTGGCGGATGGCAGCTCCTACATCAATGCGCTGGGCATGCGCTTTGTCCCCTTGCAGGAGAAAAGTGGCCCACTCATCTGCGTCACGGAGACCAGCGTGCGTGATTTCGAAACCTGGCTGAACGACACCGGCCGCACCTGGAGCCAGAAACCCTCCTTCCTGCTGGGGGGAAATCATCCCGCCGCAGGCGTGTCTTGGGAGGATGCCATGGCCTTCTGCGCTTGGCTGACCGAGCGCGATCGCACCAGCAAGCTCATCCCAGCCACCGCCGCCTACCGTCTCCCGAGCGATACCGAATGGAGCCTGGCTGCCGGATTGAAAAATGAAACGGGTGCCGATCCTTCCGCACGGAGCCTCACTGACAAGACACACTACCCTTGGACACCTAAAGCGGATGACTGGAAGCCACCGGCACTTTCAGCCAATCTGGATGCGACCAAAATCCCCGGCACGACGGACAACTACTCCTACACCGCGCCGGTGGACAGTGCGCGAGGGAACGCCTTGGGCCTGTATGAAATGGGCGGCAATGTGTCTGAATGGTGCGCAGATCCGTGGCCCGGTGCGCCGGAGGAGCGCGTCATCCGTGGTGGTAGCTGGCTGAGTTTTGATAAAGATGCCCTGCTTACCTCCGCCCGTTCACATGCCCTCAAGAATGTCACCCGCGCAGATTTGGGCTTCCGCTGTGTACTGGATCTAGGCACCCCATAAGAAGCTCTTTCTCCACAAAGGGTGCCGTGTACTCAATGAAGTTAGCATGGTGAATTGGACACGGCTGGTGCTGCTGCGCGGCACCTCTTGACCCCTTTGACCTTTGACCCTGTTTTGCCCAGCGCCTTAAGACAACGCTGCAATCACTTCAATCTCCACCAGCGCACCCAGCGGTAGTCCTGCTACGGCCACCGTCGAACGCGCAGGCTTGTGACCGGCAAATGCCGCCTCATACAACGGATTGACCTTGGGAAAGTCGGCCATGTTTTGCAGAAACACCGTCGCCTTGATGACGGAGCTCAGCGTCAGCCCCTGCGCATCCAGCAAAGCACGAATGTTGGCCAGCACCTGAGTCGTCTGGCCCTCCACATCACTCGCCACGATTTTTCCCGCCGTAGGATCGATGGGAATCTGGCCTGAGCAAAAGAGCAGGCCGCCCTGCTTCACCGCTTGCGAATAAGGACCGACCGCAGCCGGCACATTGGGAGTGTTGTTGATGAGTTCCATGCGCTTCTCATAACGATCCGCACCGGCGTTTCAAGCCTCGACATTCATTCGTCATGGATTCACCCCTGGAGCCGTGAATTTGAATCCAAAAATCACCCAGGTTTGCGGACCTGCCGTCGTCACAAAACAACGAGCTTACCAACCACCACCCAGCGCTTTGATCAGGGCCACTGTAGCGTTCAGACGTCGCGCGCGGAGGTCGATGGCACTGCGCTCGGCATTCAGGGCGGCGGCCTGGGCGGTGATGACGTTGATATAATTCAAGGTACCTGCCTCATACTGATTGCTGGTGATGCGCTCACTCTCCCGCGCCGCACGCACCGCTTCATTCTGGGCTTCAGTTTCGGCCGCCAAAATCCGCAGTGTGGACAGCGCATCTTCAGACTCCTGCATGGCTGTCAGCACGGCCTGCCGGTAGTCCGCCACGGCCTGCCTCCAGGAAGCGTCAGCCTGTGCCTTCGCTGCCAGCCGTTGACCGCTGTCTAAAAGCGCAAAGCTGGCGTCAGGACCAAACGACCAGAAATTACTGCTCTGTGCAAACAGGTTTGCCAATGCACGCCAGCCGGTGGCGCCCCCCATGGATAGGGTGGGAAAAAAGGCAGCGATGGCGGCCCCGATACGCTCATTGGCAGCTGCCACACGCCGCTCACCAGCAGCGATGTCGGGACGGCGCTGGAGCAGCGTCGAGGGGGCCGTGGCCGGCAGCGTGGGGATGTGCGAGGTGAGTGTAGCTGGCTTCACACCAAAATCCGCAGGGGCACGTCCCGTCAGTACCGCAAGTGCATGTTCCATCGTCGCTCTCACCACGCCGGTTTCGATCAAGGCAACACGCGAAGTCGCGAGCTGCGTCGCTGCGAGGGCGACATCCGCCTCAGAAGCCACCCCCTGCGCTTTACGGTTTTCCGTGAGCTGCATCGACTTGGCGTAGCTGGCCACCTGGCGTTCCAGCAAGAGCCTTTGTGCATCCGCAGCACGCAGCGAAAAGTAGCTCTGCGCCGCCTGTGTTTGCAAAGTGAGCCGGGTGGACTCTACATCCGCCATCACCGCCTCGACGTCCGCTTTGGTGGCCTTGGCGGTATGCCGCAGGCGTCCCCACAGATCCAGCTCCCAGTTGGCCGAGGTGCCCACGGATTGAATTCGAGTCACCCCACCTCCGGCACCTCGAGCGTTGATCGAGTTGGTGTTTGCCGAGCCACCAAGCGAACCGCTCTTGTTGACGGTGTAGCCGCTGGTGGCAGTGGCGGTCGGGAGAAACGCCAGCTTCGCAGCCGTGAGCAGAGCCGAGGTCTGCTCCGCCCTCGCGACGGCAGACTGCAGCGACTGATTGGACACCTCCAGGCTTTGCATAATGGCGTCCAGCTCCCTGTCATGAAAGATGGCCCACCAGTTGCCACGCGGCAGATGATCGGCGGGCTGCGCGATTTTCCAGCCGCCGCTCTCCTTGAAGTTTGCTGGCAGATTCATCACCGGAGCCTGCTTCTTCGGACTGAAACTGCAGCCGGCTGCGGCAAGCATGAGCATGCTGAAAAAAAGACGGTTCATAGAGTGACTGGAACAGGAGCGGCGGCCATGCGGGGAGAGGGAGGATGCTTTTTCAAGAAACGCAATCGCAGACCATCGAGGAAAAGATACACCACCGGCGTGGTATAAAGCGTGAGCACCTGACTGACAAGGAGCCCGCCCACGACGGCAATGCCAAGAGGCCGGCGCAGTTCGGAACCCACGCCCGTGCCAAGAGCCAGCGGCAATGCGCCCAGAATCGCGGCGCAGGTCGTCATCAAAATGGGGCGCAGGCGCAACTGGCAGGCTTCAAAGATGGCCTGAAACGAATCGAGCCCACGCTCGCGCTCCGATTGCAGCGCAAAGTCGATCATCATGATGGCGTTCTTTTTCACGATGCCGATGAGCAGGAAGATGCCGATCATCGCCATGACAGTGAAATCCATGCCGCAGACATACAGCGCCAGCATCGCCCCGGCTCCGGCGGAAGGCAGCGTGGAGAGAATGGTCAGCGGATGCAGGAAGCTCTCATACAAAATGCCGAGCACGAGGTAGATGACGAGCAGGGCGGTGAGGATGAGTACCGGCTGGCTGTCGAGCGAGGCCTGGAACGCGCCCGCCGTGCCCGCGAACACGCGCTGCACATCTCCCGGGATGCCGAGCTTGTCCACCGTCTGCGTGATCGCCTCAGTCGCATCGGCAAAGGCGACGCCGGTGGGAATGTTGAAGGAAAAGGTCAGCGCTGCAAACTGCCCCTGATGGCTGATGGACAACGAGGCAGGCGCGACCTCCCAGCTCGCCAGTTGGGTCAGCGGCACCAGATTGCCGGAGGCAGCACGTACCATCACCTGCTCAAACACACTGGCATCATCGCTTTTCGAGGCTTCCAAAATGACGCGGTACTGGTTCAGCGGCTCGTAGATGGTGGAGACCATGCGCTGGCCAAAGGAGCTGTACAATGCAGCGTCCACCGCCTGCATCGGCACGCCGATGCGTGCGCAGGCATCGCGGTCCACGACGAGGCGCGTCACGGTGCCCTTGTCTTCGAAGTCGCTGTTCACGTCCGAGATTTCCTTGAGGCCCAGAAGCGCGAGGCGCACACGCGGCTCCAGACGGCGCAGCGTCTCCACATCCCCGGCCTGGAGCGTGTACTGATACAAGGCACGGCTGGAGCGCCCGCCGATGCGCAAGTCCTGCGAGGGCATCAGCAGCAGATTGGCCCCCGCGATTTTGGAGAGCTTGCCACGGAAGCGCGCCAGGATCACGTCGATGGGATCACGCTCGCTGACAGGCTTGAGCGAGGCGTAAACGCGGCCTTCGTTCTTTGACTGGCCCCGGCGGGAGTCCGAGCCACAACTGGCGCTCACATTGAGCACGGCGGGGTCGTTCTGCACGATCTCGGCGATGGTAATGACCTTCTCCCGCATGGCCTGAAACGAAATATTTTGATCCGCGCTGATGCTGCCAATGAGCAGCCCGTTGTCCTGCTGCGGAAAAAAGCCTTTCGGAATGGTCACATAGAGCCATCCCGTCAGCCCCACCACGCCGACCAGCGCGGTCAGTGTCAGCCAATGGTGGCGCAGGGCGATGTGCAGCGTGTCGGCATAAAAGGACTGCACCCAATGAAACATGCCATCTGAGCAGCGCGCAAAAAAGCCCGGCTTGTAGTCTGGCTTGTCCGCGCTCAGCAATCGGGCGCACATCATGGGCGTGGTCGTCAGGGAGACGACGAGCGACACGGCAATCGCGACCGAGAGCACCACGGCAAACTCGCGGAACAACAAGCCCATGAGGCCGCCCATGAGCAGGATGGGAATAAAGACGGCGATCAGCGAGACGCTCATGGAAATGACGGTGAACGTCACCTCGCGTGCGCCCCGGCGCGCAGCCTCCATGACGGGCACGCCAGCCTCGACATGGCGGGTGATGTTTTCCAAAACCACGACGGCGTCGTCAACGACGAAGCCCGTGCTGATTGTCAGGGCCATCAGCGAGAGATTGTCCAGGCTGTAACCGCAGAGGTACATGACGGAAAACGTGCCGATCAGAGACACCGGCACCGCCACACCGGGGATCAAAGTGGCGCGCACCCTGCGCAAAAAAGCAAACACCACCAGCACGACCAGCATGGTGGCGATGAGCAGCGAATGCTGCACATCCGCAATGGAGGCGCGGATGGTGACGGTGCGCTCCATGGTGATGTTCAGGTTCATGGAGGCCGGCATCATCGCACGCAGCCGTGGCATCATCGCTTTGATCTTGTCCACCACCTCGATGATATTCGCCCCGGCCTGCCGGAAGACGATGAAAGAGATCGAAACCTTGCCGTTGTTGCTGCCATAGTTATAGAGATCCTGCACCGAATCCGACACCTCGCCGAGGTCTGAGAGCATCACGGCGGCACCATTTTTATAACTCACGACGATGTCTTGATACTCGTCCGCCTTGGAGAGCTGATCACTTGCCACCACCTGCCAGCGGCGGTCCGCATCTTCCACCATGCCCTTGGGACGGTTGACGTTGGCTCCGGTGATGGCAGCCCGCACATCTTCCATGGTCAGATTGGTCCGCGACAGCGCAGCCATGTTCATGCTCGCACGCACGGCGGGCAGCGAACTGCCGCCGAGGCTGACATTACCGACGCCATCAATCTGCGAAATCTTCTGCGCCACCACCGTCGAGGCGACATCATACATCTGCCCGGAGGTCGCAACATCCGAGGTCATCGCCATGATCATGATCGGCGAGTCCGCACTGTTCATCTTGCGGTAGGTGGGGTTGCCCGGCATCCCGGTGGGCAGCAGGCTGCGCGCGGCATTGATGGCCGCCTGCACATCACGCGCCGCGCTGTCCACGTCCCGGCTCATGTCAAACTGCAGGCTGATGCTTGTGCTCCCCAGCGAGGAGGACGAGGTCATTTCATTGATGCCTGCAATGCGGCCGAGCGTGCGCTCCAGCGGCGTCGCCACGGTGGCCGCCATGGTCTCAGGACTGGCACCCGGCAGCGATGCCGAAACGGAAATCGAAGGCATGTCCACCTGTGGCAGCGGTGAAACCGGCAGGCTCATGTACGCCAGCACACCCGACAACGCGACCGCCAGCGTTGCGAGAGTGGTCGCAACGGGACGGTCGATGAAGGTGTCGGTAAAGCTCATGCGATAGCTGGGCTGACGATCACACTTTCTTCCCGCCGTGATGGTATAAAGCGGTCAAAGATCAAATAGATCACCGGGGTGGTGAAGAGCGTGAGCAACTGGCTGACCAGCAGCCCGCCCACCATGGTGAGGCCCAGCGGGTGGCGCATCTCAGACCCTTCCCCGGTGCCAATCATGAGCGGCAGCGCACCGAGCAGGGCGGCGAGGGTGGTCATCAGGATCGGGCGGAAGCGCAGCAGGCAGGCCTGAAAGATCGCCTCACGCGGTGACAGGCCCTCCTCACGTTCGGCCTCGATCGCAAAGTCGATCATCATGATGGCGTTCTTTTTGACGATACCGATCAGCAGCACGATGCCGATGATGGCCATGACGCCGAGTTCGGTGCCAGTCATTTTCAGCGCGAGCAGCGCACCCACCGCAGCGGAGGGCAGCGTCGAGAGAATCGTCAGCGGATGGATGAAGCTCTCATACAGGATGCCGAGCACGAGGTACATGACGACGACGGCGGCAAGAATGAGCAGCAGTTGATTGCTCAGCGCGCCTTGAAACGCGAGCGCGGTCCCCGCAAAGGCAGTCTCAATGTTTTCGGGCATGCCGATCTCCTCTTTGATCCGCTCAATTTCAATCACGGCGGCACCGAGCGAAGCGCCGTGCACCAGATTGAAGGAGATCGTCGCGGCGGGAAACTGATCCTGATGTGCAATGGCGAGGACGGCAGGTTCTTCGACAATTTTGGCAAACGTATTCAGCAGAACCTGCTGCCCGCCAGTGGCTGGTACGTACACCTGATCAAAGGCGGAAAGCCCTGACTGAAACTCCGGCGCGTGCTCCAGCACGACACGGTACTGGCCGCTTTGGGTGAAGATCGTGGAAACGAGGCGCTGACCAAAGGCATTGTAGAGCGCGGCATCCACGGCGGCGATGGTCACGCCGAGGCGGCTGGCCGTTTCACGGTCGATGACGACGCGCGCCTGCAAACCTTTGTCCAACTGATCGTCCGCGACATCCGCCAGCAGCGGTGATTTACGCAGCTCATCGACCAGGCGATGCGTCCAGTCCTGCAAGGCATTGATGTCCGGCGATTGCAGCGTGAATTGAAACTGCGTGCGGCTGATGCGGTCCTCGATGTTCAAATCCTGCACCGGTTGCAGATACAACTGCGCGCCCGGCAGGAGGTTGGCCTTGTCCTGGAGCCGCCGGACGACCTGTGCGGCAGTGGCCGTGCGCTCGCCTCGTGGCACGAGGTTGATCAGCATGCGGCCGCTGTTGGGCGTGGTGTTCACGCCGTCCACACCGATGAATGAGGAGACACTTTTCACGGCGCTGTCTTCCAGCACCAGCCGCGCCAGCTCCTGCTGCCGAAGCCCCAGCGCGGAGAAGGACACATTCTGCGGCGCTTCGACAAAGCCTTGAATGATCCCGGTGTCCTGCACGGGGAAAAAACCCTTGTCCACGCTTTGATACAGCAGACCGGTCGCAACGAGCGTGGCGACGAAGATCAGCATCATCGTCGCGCCATGATTGAGTACAACGCGCAGCACCCGCCCGTAGTAATGGATGATCGCATCAAACCCACGCGCCACCATCTTGGCGATGGGTCCCTCTTCACCATGCTTCAGAAGGCGCGCGCACATCATCGGCGTGAGGGTGAGCGAGACGACGGCTGAGATCACGATGGCGATGGCCAGCGTGATGGCGAACTCACGAAACAACCGCCCGACGACGTCCTGCATGAACAGCAGCGGAATCAGCACGGCAATCAGTGACAAGGTGAGCGAGATGATGGTGAAGCCGATCTGCCGCGCGCCTTTCAGCGCCGCCGCCATGGGGGCCTCACCCTTTTCAATGTAGCGCGCGATGTTTTCAATCATCACAATGGCGTCATCCACGACGAAACCGGTCGCGATGGTCAGTGCCATGAGCGTGAGATTGTTCAGGCTGAAATCACACAGCCACATGACGGCAAAGGTGCCCACGAGTGAGAGCGGCACGGCGACCGCCGGGATCAGGGTCGCACGCAGGCTGCGGAGGAAGACAAAGATGACCGCGACGACGAGGCCCATGGCGAGCAGCAGCTCATGCTGCACATCTTTGACGGAGGCACGGATCGTGGTGGTGCGGTCGGTGAGAAGCTGGATGTCCACGGCCTGCGGAATGTTTTCACGCAGCTTTGGCAGCAGCTCTTTGATGCGGTCCGCCACTTCGATGACGTTGGCACCGGGCTGGCGCTGCACATTCACCACCACGGCTGGCTGTTCGTCCGCCCAGGCGGCGAGGCGTACGTTCTCCGCATCATCCACGACGTCGGCCACATCCATTATGCGCACGGGAGCGTCGTTGCGCCAGGCGATGACGAGATTGCGGTAGTCATCGGCGGAGAGAAGCTGGTCGTTCGCATCCACGGTGCTGCTGCGCGTGGCGCTG
>NZ_JAQSEA010000256.1 GCF_029946185.1 Prosthecobacter sp. | reverse complement strand
GTCGTGAAATCTGGCTCCGGGTCTCCGGGCCTGAGAATTCTTCCACAGACTTGATTTCAACGAGTTTTCGATTTTTCGAGCTTTCGATCTGATCCTTGATCTGGGCATATCTGTCTTGTGCTGCTTCAAGCAGCGCGAAGTCGGTCAGCGTTTGCTCGTAGATCCGATGCATGCGTATTCCGTCGATGCTGGCCTGACGCATGCCTACCCCTGCGCTTGCGAACATGTAAGCGCTCAACCCTAATCCGAGCACTCCCAAACTCATCAATCCAGTCTTGCAGATCGCATGAACTTTGGGTTTCCTCCGAAACGAGATTCCGCACAAAAAGAGAACGCCTCCAAGAACGATCAACGGATAAAGCGCATGATAAACCACATGTTGTAACGTGAAAGCTGCGCTGAAATGCCCAGAGATGCTGCTCTGGTGGTCCTCCATGATTGTTTGTGCGCTCGGCACAATGATCATGACCGCGAACCATATTCCCGTCAGTCCAACGGAACACACCAGCGCCCATGCTACAAGGCCCCAAGGGGAAAGCGGCTTTTGCTCGTCTGACATGACGTTGTGGCAATTGAACGGAGCTCGATTCAACCTTCCTCCGCCTTCGGTTCGGGCAGGAGGAAGCCGAGGGCGAAGCTGATGACGACGATGCAACTGGCGACAATGCCGGCGGCTTTGGCGACGTGCATGGGGAGCATGGGGCCGTTGCCGGCGAGCATGGGGGCGACGAGATTGGTGGTGACGAAGGCCATGCTGGTGCCGATCATGCGACCGCCGACGTTGGTGGCGAAGCTGCCGCCGGTGCCGCGCAGATGCATGGGGAACACCTTGGGCAGGTATTCGCCGAAGTAACTGAACTGAGCGACGGTGAGGAGGCCGCAGATGCCATAGGCCCAGAGGAAGGTGTGGCCGCCCTGTTCGAAGTAATAGAAGTAGGTCAGCGGGAGGATGATGAGGGCGGGAACTTGGAAGATCTTCAGCAAGGCGACGCGGCGGATGCCAATGATGAGAAGGATGGCCAGAGCGATTCGACCCACGAGGCCACCGATTTCCTGATGGAGCTGCACGGTATTGGCCATCTTTTTCACGGCATCATTGAGGGGGAGTTGCTGACCGAAGTTGGCCTTGATCTGAGCGATGAGGTCTTTGCGCGCTGGATCGTCGGCGGGCAGTGCATTGAGCTGCTTGTTGAGGTTTTCACCGGCTTTGCGCAGAGGGGCGAGCGCCTTGGACTCGGTGCGGAGTTCGGGCAGACCTGGTGTGACACGGGCGACGGTGACCTGCAGTGCACCAAAGGCGATGCCGTAGGCGCAGGCTGACAGGGCGGCGGTGACCAAGGTCACGCGACGCAGTTCTGGCGCGAACAGGGCGGCAAAGCTGGGACGCTTGAGCGTGCCGGCGGCTTTCTTGTCTTTCCACACCTTGGATTCTGGCACAAAGGGAAGCAGCAAGGCGATGGGGATGGCCGGGAGGATACCCGTCATGAGGAGGTAGCGCCATGAGGCGGGTGCATCGGAGCCCAGGCCAAAGGGGAGGCTGATGTGGGGGAGGTCCGCGCCGTGCTTGATGACCCATGCGCTGACCATCGTCACAAAGATGCCGCCGAGGGATGCAAAGGCCTGGGTGATGCCCATCCACTTTTCCTTCTGCTTTTTGTCTTCGAAAACTTCGGCGAGCCAGGTGATGGCGGCGACAAACTCGACACATACGCCGATGAAGGTGGTGCTGCGGAAAAACACGAACATCTCCAGCGAGGTGGAGTAGGCTGCGCAGAACGGTGAGAATGAGTAGAGGAAGATGGATGCGGCCATGATCTTCTTGCGGCCGAATTGATCGACGAGCCAGCCGCCGAGCAGACCGAAGACGCCGCCGCAGAGGGCGGCGATCCAGAGGAGATTGCCCACCCAGGTGGTCACGATGGGGTTGTTCATCGGGAGCTTGAGCAGTTCGGCGATGGCCGGGGCCGCGACGAGGGGCGTCATCAGGAGCTCATAGGTGTCAAACAAGAAGCCAATGCTGGCGATGATGATGATGAGCCAGTGAGTGGTGGTGAGTTTGGGTGCGGGAGAGGACATGGCGGGGCGATGCTGTCAGGAGATGGGAGGCAAGTCAACGGGCGGCGTGTCCGAAGTCTTTTTTCATTTCTTTCGTTTCTTTCGGCCATCCGCTAGAAATCAATGCCACACCATGCCACACGACCTTACCTCCGCGCCTGCCACTGACCCGCTTAACATCTATCGTTACCGTGACTGCCTGTATGCCGCTGACATGGTGACGGCGGCGCTGAGTGTGGATTTTTTCACGTGGCTGTCGGCGAATCCGTCTTCGCTGGCGGGTGTCTGTGAGCACTTTGGATTCACGGAGCGTCCGGCGGATACGATGATGACGTTGTTTGCGGCGAATGGGTGGGTGAGAAATGTTGGAGGTGTGTTTGAGACGACGGAGGTGACTGGTGAGTTTTTGTGCGCGGGAACGGTGTGGGATGTGAGGCCTTATTATGCGTCCCTGCATGACCGGCCTATCGCGCGTGATTTTTTGGAGGTGCTCAAGACGGACAAGCCGGCGGGGTGGAGTGGAGACAAGAAGGCCTTTGACTGGCACAAGGCGATGGAGCAGGAGGATTTCGCTCGGAAGTTTACGGCGGCGATGGACTGCCGTGGCGTGTATCTCTCGCAGGCGCTGGCGAAGAAGCTGGACCTCAGCGGGCGGGCGCGTCTGCTGGATATCGGCGCGGGTTCGGGGATCTATGCGTGTGGGATTGCTGCGCAGCACACGCACATGAAGGCGGTCGCGTTTGATCAGGCACCGGTGGATCGGATCGCGGGCAAATTGATCGAGGAGCGTGGCTGTGCAGAGCGTGTGAGCGTGGCGACGGGCAACATGTTTGATGGACTGCCTGCGGGATTTGATGTGCATCTCTATTCCAACGTGCTGCATGACTGGGGCGTGCCGGAAGTGAAGAAGCTGCTGGCTGTTTCACATGCGGCGCTGCCAGTGGGCGGGCTGCTGATCATTCATGATGCGATCATCAATGCAGACAAGACGGGGCCTCTGCATGTGGCTGAGTATTCATGTCTGCTGATGCATTCTACGCAGGGGAAATGCTACAGTGTGGGCGAGTATGCGGCACTGCTGGATGAGGCGGGTTTCACGCCGGGCGAGTATCATGACACGATCATTGCGCGTGGATTCATGACTGCGATTCGACGTTAAAAATTAAATTGTGCAAAGAAACCGACTTGTCGTATCGTCTCAGTGTTCGCTTATGAAATTCTTCACGCTGCTTTCTATTCTCGCTCTTGCCGCATCCGTGCGCGCTGAGACCACACTCACCATGACTGGCGTGCACAACTGCTGCGGCAGCTGCGCCAAGGGAATCACCAAAGCCGGATCGATCGGTGAAGGTGTCACGATCGACGTGCCTGAAAAGAGCACGACGGTGACCATCACCTCGAAGAAGAAGGGCGATGCCATGAAAGCCGCTGAGGCGATCATTGCCGCAGGATACTTCGGGAAGATCGAAGGTGGTGAACCTTCCAAGTCCGCCAGCAAAACAACGGCGAGCAAGAAGCCGGAAGTGAAGATGACGAAGGCTACTGTTTCCGGCGTGCATCTCTGCTGCAAGAAGTGCGAGACTGCCGCTGCCAATGCGGTGAAGACCGTTCCTGGCATCACGAAGAGCGACATCGTCGCCAAGTCCACTTCATTCACTGTCGAGGGCGAGTTCACCAAAGCCGAACTGACGGCCGCCCTCAATGACGCTGGCTTTGCCGGTGTCATCAAATAACTACCGCAACCAACAACGAGCGGGGCCGGGGTTTGCGAAAGCGACCCCGGCTTTCTTTTTGGTTGTGTGAGCGTTCATCTTGCAGAGAAAGACGGGGGCAGCCGGGATGGTTGCTCTAAATGGAAAGCGTTTAGAAGCTTGACGATTGGAATAAAATTGTGGTTTTATCCTGCTTATGAATCGGAAAAACATATGGGTGGGCGTCATTGCCTTGATTAGCGTCAGTCTGAATATCGCCGGGCAGCAACCGGGTAAAGGCAGCAAGGCGGAACTGGACAAAAAATATCCCTCACTGCATATCCAGGCCAAAGTGGGCAAGCGGAACAGTCCGGTCGGAGGGTCGTCGTACATGATGACGATGACGATGACGCCGGAGATTATCATTGAGAGTGCACGCACTCAGCCCATGGCTTCGGCTTCCGCCACCTTCCTGCTGGTGACGATGGAGACGTCGGCCAAATACCAGCGAGGCCAAGAAGAGCTCATTATTGCCACGTCCGAGACCCTGGGAATTCCCGCCGTGCCAAAGGGTTCTCGTCGCAGCGTTGAATTCAAAGCTTTATCGACGCGCTATGATTCCGATCGTGACAGCAGCAATGTGGGCGGGCACGAGTATAAATACTACATCATGGCGGTGTTCGCGGATGACAATCAGTTCCTCCATTTTGAGACCAACTGCCCTGAGCTGTCGAGGTATCTGCAATCGCATCCGGATTTGCGGGTTAAGTTTCTTGGGATGAAGCCTGGGGAGACGTTCAAGACGAATTTTAAGTGACGGGGGAGTAGGGTGCGCAGCTTCGCTTGAGCAGGCTCTACCCATCACTCGGGCTGAAAATCATCATCTATTTTGAGCCGGTCGGTCTTGAACCGTGAAATCGCTTTCGCCATCGCGGGTGGAGTCATTTTCTCAAACCAAGCCGCTGAGCACCAGGGGTAATCCCGTGAATCTTCGACCAGTCCGTGCTTTGCCGGGTTGTTGTGTGTGTAATTCAATCGTGCGAAATAAGAGGTCTGCTGTGTGAGCAGAGTTTCCCAGTAGTTGTGCCAGACTTTGCGATCTGGTGTGCCGTCGAGTTTGTTTACCCATCGGGACAAGGGGCCGTGCAGGGCGCGGATCATCTTGGGTAGTGATTCGGCGTCCGCTGCGTCAGACGGTGTTTTGGCGATGAAGTGGTAGTGATTGGAGAAGACGGACCATGCTTCGAGTCGCCAGCCGAACTGGTGGGTGATGGTCAGGAGGCCGCGCTGGAGGACGTCTAGGCGGGTGGGATCGCGGAAGTGATGCTGTTTGAGGTGTGTGGCGGCGGTGATGAAGTAGATGCCGCTGGCGTCTAGGAGATGGGTGGGAGCGTGCGGCCAGGGTGGGGGCTGATCTGGACTCCTGGGCATGGGTGCTTTGAGAGGCTGGGGTGACTTGGCTTTTGTGGGTGTGGCGAGAGCGGCGCTGAAGCGCCGCACTCCGGGGACGCTATCGCGCGGTGCGTAAAATGCTGACCAGTTCGTCGTGCGACAGTGAAGCGGGGTTTGCTTTCATGCTGCTGGCGGCTGCGGCTTTTTGGGCGATTTCGTTGAGGTCGGCGTCTGTGATGCCCCAGTGGCTGAGCTTGGGAATTTGGAGGCGTGAGGTGAGGGCGTGGAGATAGGATATGGCATCTCCGCCTAGCATGGAATCGACTTGAGTGAACTTGGTGCGGTCTGTGACGCGCTTGGAGTTGGCCTCCCAAACGGGGGCGAGGAGGGCGGCGCAGACGGCTCCATGGGGGGCGTGAAACATGCCGCCGATGGGGGCGGCGAAACCGTGGACGGCTCCGAGGCCGGCGTTGGCGAGGGCGATGCCGCTGTTGAGCGCGCAGAGGGCCATGTCTTCACGAGCTTCAAGGTCGTGGCCGTTTTGGAAGGCGCGTTCGAGGGAGCGAATGGCGCGCTGGATGCCATCGAGGCAGAGGGCGTCGGTCATGGGCTGCGCACGGGAGCAGACGAAGGCTTCGAGGCATTGGGTGAGGGCATCCATGCCGCTGGCGGCGGTGATGGCGGGCGGGACATCGATGGCGAGTTCGGGATCGATCAAGGCGATGCGGGGCAGCATGGAGACATGACGCAGGCTGGCTTTGACGCGGTGCTCTGGGCTGGCGATGACGGCGTTTCTGGTGGCTTCGGCGCCGGTGCCGGCGGTGGTGGGTACGGCGATGTAGGGCAGAGGGGCGGCATCGAGCGATTTGCCTGCGCCGATGACTTCGATGTAGCGCATCAAATCATCGGGCTGCGTAGCCATGGCGGCGATGGCTTTGCCGGCATCGACGACGCTGCCACCGCCGAGGGCGACGATGACATCAGCGCCATGCTGTTTGGCGAGCGCGACGCCGGTTGTGATGTCTTCGACGGTGGGTTCACCGCGAATGGAGTGGACGGCTACATGCGGTAGGTGCGCTTCCCATTGCTGGGGACGGCTGCCGGTGATGAGGAGGGTGCGCTGGCCGAAGCTGCGGCAGAGTTCGGGCAACTCGCGGAAGACGCCGCGACCGAAGATGATACGCTGGGCGGTGGCGAATTCGAAACGGTTCATGGGCGCAGCGCGTTGATGTCAGGCGGCGGCAGGGAGTTCGGATTCTTCGATGGGCACGCTCTCTGTATAGGAATGCTGAGCGACGTATGCATCGGGATCGCGGCTCAGGGTCATGACGCATTCGAGATGCTTGGTCTGCGGGAAGAGATCGAAGGGCTGCACGGTGCCGAGCTTGAATCCGGCTTCGGTGAAGAGGACGAGATCGCGCATTTGAGTGGCGGGATTGCAGGAGATGTAAACGACGCCTTTGGGGCCGAAGGCGAAGAGCTGCTGCAAGAACTCGGGGCTGCTGCCAGCGCGCGGTGGATCGATGATGACCACGGTGTCGGATCCGGCATGCGGGACGTCTTTGAAAACGTGCTGGGCATCTGCAGCGATGAAGCGGCAGTTGGTGAGGGAATTGATCTCAGCGTTGTGGGCGGCTTTTTTGACGGCGCTTTCGGAGATCTCGACGCCGATGACCTGTTCGAATTCGCGTGCGGCGCTGATGGCGAAGAGGCCGCTGCCGCAGTAGGCATCGACTAGATATTTCGCGCCGGTGGCTTTGGCTTCGTCAATGGCGTGGCGGACGAACTTGGGCAGAATGAAGGGATTGTTCTGGAAGAAGTCGCCGGCCTGGAACTCGAAGCGGACGCCGTCCACTTCTTCGATGGCGATTTCATCGGGACGGGTGAGGACGCCGTTATCGGCGGCACGCATGAGGAGAGTGGCACCGTTTTTGAACTCGGCGGAGTTTGCGCGGGCGCGCTCGCGGACGGTGGCGAGCTGCGCATTGAGTTCGGGCATGGCGATGGGGCACTGCTCGACATCGACCATGGCATTGCGGGTGCGGGCGCGGAGGAAGCCGATGGCACCGATGCCGCCCTCCTTGGGGCGCTGAAAGTGGGGGGTGATCTTGGAGCGGTAGCCGTATTGGACGGGTGAGGGGATCACCGGGGAGACGGGATGCTCGATTTTGGCCATGTGCTTGAGCAGATCGGAGACCTGGCGTTGCTTCGAGAGCAACTGCTCTTCATAGGCGAGGTGCTGGTACTGGCAGCCGCCGCACTGGCCGAACAAGTTGCACAGTGGGGTGACGCGGTTCGGTGCTGGCTCAATGACTGAGACGAAGTCGGCCTCGCTGTAGTTCTTGTGATTGCGGAAGACGCGGCACTTCACCAGCTCTCCGGCGAGCGTGAACGGAACGAAGACGACCCAGCCATCGACACGGGCGACTCCAGCGCCCTCATTGGTGAGGCTTTCGATGCGGACGTCCAGCTCCTGGTGATAGGCGAAGGGGTGGGGTTTAAATTTGCGCGGCGGTTGCATGCGTCGCGTTAGGGTTTTGCGGGTTTGTTCATCTTCATGTAGGTGCGGCCTTGGATTTTGCCGCTGGCGGGATCGAGAGTTTCGAACCGCAGTTCTTTCAAAGCATTGGTGCCATTCACTTTCTGGATCTTGGTGACTTCGTAGCGTTTGATGACCTTGCTGCTGCGGTCGTAGGCTGCCATCTTTGCCGCGCCACCGCTGGCCTGATGCACCCAGATGTCCACGGCATAGTAGGGGCCTTGTCTGCCGGGGTTCATGACTCGCACGATCCAGCACTTCTGACCGCTGACACGGGCTTCACCCATGAGCTGCGGGCGCGGCCAGTAGAGAAAGCCGAGAGAGAGATCTTCATAGTTCAAGTCCATGCCGCGCACCTGGCTGCCAAGCTGGCTGGATGGAACCTGCTTTGAGGTGCCGCTGCGAACCTGATAGAGCTTGGCGGGAGAGGTGTTGAAATCGAGACGGATGGTCTCGGGTGGTGGGTTGGTGAACAGGAAGCTCATGATCTGATTTCCCATGGTGAGCTCCAGTGGTTCGGTGCGGCCGGAGTCGCTGTCACGCAGTTCGCCCTGCAGCTTTTGGTTCTGCCCGGCGTAGCTTTGACGCACATCGAGCAGGATTTGCTCAGCGGTCTTCGGCTGCGCCGCTGAGGCTTGCAGAGACGAGGCGAAAAGCAGTGTGGCGAGAATGATGAATTTCATGACGGTTCAGGTGCAGGGAGGGAGACGACGAGAGGCGAGGTTCTCCGCTTCTCTCCTGCCTGAGGCGTTGCGTTACTTATTCTTTACCGGATCTTCCAGCTTCATGTAGGTGCGGCCGATGACATCGCCGTTGGCGGGATTGATGGACTCGATGCGCAGCTCCTTCAGCGTCGTCGCGCCTTCGACTTTCTGCACCTTCGTCACCTGGTAGCGTTTCACGACTTTGCTCTGGCGATTAAAGGCTGCCATCTTTGCAGCGCCGCCGCTGCCCTGATGGACCCAGAGATCCACCACGTAGTAGGGGCCCTGGCTGCTGGGGTTGGTGACACGGACGATCCAGCATTTCTGGCCGCTGACACGGTCTTCGCCCATGAGCTGGGGACGCGGCCAGTAGAGGAAGCCGAGGGAGAGGTCTTCGTAGTTGAACTCCATGCCGCGCACTTTGTTGCCATGCTGGGCGTCAGGCACCACGGACGAGCCGCCAGCGCGCACCTGATACAGGGTGGCTGGCGAGGTGTTCATATCCAGATGCACGATTTCGGGTGGCGGATTTTTAAACAGGAAGCGCATGACCCGGTCTTCCATCGTGAGGGTCATGGGTTCGGTGCGACCGGAGTTGTCGTCACGCAATGAGCCATTCATTTTGTAGTTTTGCAGGGCGTAGCTGTTCTGCACGATGCGAATGATTTGCTCGGCGGTTTTCGGCTGTGGGTCTTCGGCACGCAGCAAGGATGCGAGCAGCAGCGGGAGCAGAAAGAGACGTTTCATAAGAGTGGGGAGATTGGAGACGACACTTTGACTTGTCGGCGGCGTCCTCTATTCAATGCGCTCAACCACCATGCAGCGCCAGCGCTTTCTCCTTGCCGCCCTTGGCCTGCTCACGCTCTGGCGCTGGGCGCTGCTGCCGACGCTGGAACTCGCGCCGGGTGAGGCGCTGGCGGTTTTCTGCGTCAAACATGGTCTGTGGGGCAGTTTTTTTGAGATGGGGCCGCTGGTGCCGCTCGTGGCCAGGCTGGGGATGCTGATTGGTGGTGGGGGTGAATTTGGAGTGAGGTTCTTTGCGCCGCTGCTGGCGCTGGCGGCATCGCTGATGGTGTGGCGGCTTGCACGTGAGCTGTTTGATGAGCAGATCGCGGGCTGGGCGGTGGTGATCGTGAATGTGCTGCCTGCTTTCAATCTCGCTGCTGTCACGCTGACTCCGGGGACCATTGCCTGCGTGCTGGTGCCGGCAGCGGCGCTGTGTGTGCGCCGTGCGCTGGTGAAGGGTGATGCGCTGAACCGGGCGTGGTGGTGGGCTTCGGCGTGCGTGGCGGGTACGGCGCTGGCGCAGCCGCCCGCCCTGGCCACGATGGCGGCGGTGGTGTGCGTCTTTGGGTTGTCCAAGCGGCTGCGGCATCACCTGAATGGTTCGGGTTTCAGGGCTGTCTTGGCTGCATGGTCGGTGGTGGTGCTGTGCTGGGTGATCTGGCAGGGTGTGCATGGCTGGCCGGTGTTTGTGGCGGGGCATTGGCTGCCGGAGTGGCGTGTGATTCCGAATGTGCTGCGCTGGATTGTGCTCGCTTCGCCGCTGCTGCTGGGGCTGTTTGTGCTGGCTGTGCGTGCGGGATTCAGGAGTGGGATGCTGGAGTCCCAGCGCAGCCTGCCGATGGCGATGCTGCTGCCGCTGGCGGCGCTCGATTTTTTTTATGGACCGCATGAAGGCTGGCCGGACACGGGTGGTGTGGTGTGGATGCTGTTCGGGGCGATGCTGCTTGCGCACCGCAGCACGGTGGCCCGCACGGCGGTGATCGAGCAGAAGATCAGCCTGCGCACGGTCACCATTGTGCTCGCTGCGCTGCAAAGCGCCTTTCTGCTGCAGACGGATCTGCCGCGCACGCTGGGGCTGGCATGGCGATTTTCAGACAAGCCCGGTGCCGAGACCGACTATACGCATGCATTGAGCGCTGATCCTTCCAAGAGCATGCGTGGCTGGCGTGAAAGTGCTGGAGTCGTTTCTGCGGTGCTGAAGCAGGCGGGTGGAGAGGGGGTGTGGTTCGTCCTCGCGGGTGACTGGCGGCTCGCGGTGGAGCTGGATCACTACCTCGGCGGGACCGAAGCGGTACAGTTTGCTGCCAGCGATCTGCGCTCTTTTGCTGGGCGTAGCGCGCTGTTTGTCACTGAGGAGAGGGCGGCGAGCGGAGTGTCTGATTCTCTGAAAAATCGGTTTCAGCGCATGGAGTTGCTCTCGGTTGCACGGGTCATGCATGCGGGGAATGAGGTGCGTTGGTTGAAAATCTTCGCTTGCCACGATTATCGAGCGCCCGACTTTTGACGCCCTTTTCGCCTCCATGCCTTCATCACCTGCCATTTCCGTCGTCGTGCCGCTCTACAATGAGGAGGACAATGTCGTGGAGATGCAGGAGCAGATCGACAAAGTCCTGGGAGGACGGGATTACGAACTGGTGCTGGTGGATGATGGATCGAAGGATCAGACGCTGGCGCGGGTGCAGCGAGGTGAGCGGGTGCGAGTGATCGTTTTTGAAAAGAACAGCGGGCAGAGCGCTGCGATGCATGCGGGCATCTATGCTGCGCTGGGAGATGTGATTGTGACGCTGGATGGCGATCTGCAAAATGACCCTGCGGACATTCCCGCGATGATTGCGAAGCTGGATGAAGATGGCGGCTATGACCTGGTGTGCGGCTACCGTGCGAAGCGCAAGGATACCACGTTCAAGCGGCTGCAGAGCCGCATCGCCAATTTTGTGCGCTCCCGTTTTGTGGGTGATCATGTGCGCGATACGGGCTGCACGCTCAAGGTGATGCGCCGTGACTGCCGCGAGGCTCTGCTGCTCTTCAACGGGATGCACCGTTTTATTCCCGCTCTCATTCGCAACATGGGCTGGCGCGTGACTGAAATGCCGGTGAACCACCGCGCGCGTATTCATGGCGTGAGCAAGTATGGCTTTGGCAACCGGGCGCTGCGTGCGACGATGGACATGTTTGGCGTGCGCTGGTTGAACAGCCGACGCACGCGCTATGTGATTCGTGAGGAGCGCCGTGGCTGATGTGTTTCTGTTGTTGACTAGACAACTGCTTCGCAGCCATGCTGTAACACAGGACCAAGGATGAACCTACGCGAACAACTGCGACTACTGCTGCCCGAAATCTTACCGCATGATCCTGCGGATTCGATCAAGGGCACCGAACTCATCCGCCTTGTGCGGTTGCGCCTCGGCGATGGCTACAGCGATGCCACGCTGCGCTATCATTTTTCCATTCTCAGCTACGATCCCACGTCGCCCATTGCGAAGGTGGATCAGGGTCAGGGATACTACCAGAGGCAGAAGAAAACGGTGTCCGGCAGCAATGGAGTTGCCCGGCAGGGTTTGTTCGACAGCGAGATTGGCGAGAACGATCAGTGCTGGTCGCGCTATCTGCGGATGGTGGCCATCTATGAGCGGCTCTGTCTGCAGCGCTCGCGGTATCCGTTCCTGCTCAACCGCAACAACAGCGGGACGCCCAGCATGGAAGGTGAATGGGATATTCCTGATCTTGTGGTGGCTGACTGGGATCTCGACACTGGCAGTGATGACGCACCGCGCTTTGATGCGGCGATGCTTGATCTTCGCCGTCATCTGGGTGGACCCGAAGTGGGGCTGGCTGGTGTACAGCTCAAGCTCAGTGTCGCGCCTGATACCTTCAGCGCCGACTTTTTCCAAGCGCTGAGCGCCACGCGGTGGACGCTGCAGAGCGAGATCGTGATCGCAGAAGGGTTGAATGATGAGGCGCTAGTGGATGCTTTGCGCAGTCTCGGACATCAGTTTGGCGTGGGCATCAGCAGCCTTGGCATTCCGCTCACGGTGTTGGATGACCTTCCTTCTGCGAAGGAGCTCCGCGCGATGAGTGCGGCCGAGTTTGAGGCGGTACACCATCTGCTGCGCATTCAGAAGATCACGCTGCCGACGTCTCGGCAAACGCTCGACTGGGCTGCGCTGAATACGTTGCGGAAGAAGCATGACTCTGTGGCTGATCTGGTGCGATGGCTTTCTGAGTGTCTGGCGAAGCGGCAGCCGGAGTGGGTGGGTGGAGTGGTGAGGTGATTCACGACTGCTGCCATGCATAACGCCAAGGAGGAGCTGCTTAATGTTCTCAAGCAAACTAGGGAACTACTAGCACTTCGAGAAAACGATTTCAATTGGTCTCGCTGGGACAATGCTGGAGAAGCGTTGATTGAATTTGATCAGTTCGTTTCAAATATTGAGTTGGATTGCCTCTTCGACCTTTCAAGGCTCTCCACTCTTTTTGCCCCCACTGCTGCAATCCAAGAAGTTAGCCTGAGCAGCAGCTGGGGACAGGAATTCTTAGATGTGGCGGCGAGGTTTGACACTGCATTAGCCGGCTACCAGCATGAAATTCAAATTTGGATCTTCCAATCATCGCTTCGGTAAAAAAACTGTTGGTCGAGTGGGAGAAATGATTTCATTTTCGCACACGTTGTCTGAAGTCGTATGAATCGTCGCGCCTTTCTCACCTCTACTGCTGCTTTTGCGGCCGCTCTGCCTGCAGCGGGTGCGTTGCAGGGGAAGAAGATGGGGATTGTGATTCATTCGTATTGGAAGCGGTGGCAGGGGAAGTACTCCAATTTAAAGTATCCGCCGTTTGGGCATGCGCTGGATGTGCTGGATCACGTACGGGATCTGGGTGTGGGCGGGTTGCAGACTCTGGTGGGTGGGTGGACGAGTGAGTTTGCGGGGAAAGTGAGGGCGACGTGTGAATCTTACGGGATGAAGCTGGAGGGCAGCATCACTTTGCCCAGGAACGAGAATGATGTGGGGCGCTTTGAGAAGGAGGTGCGCATTGCCAAGGAAGCGGGGGCTGTGATTTTTCGTTCTGCGACGGGTGGGCGGCGCTATGAATTGTTTTCAAGTCTGGAGGATTTTACGCATTGGAAAGACGGTGCATTTAGATCCATGCAGCTTGCGGAGCCGGTTGCACGGAGGCAGCGGGTGAAGATTGGCATTGAGAATCACAAGGATTTCCATGCGGCGGAACTGGCGGAGTTGCTGGGGCGACTCAGCAGTCCGCACATCGGTGCGTGTGTCGATACGGGTAACAGCATCGCTTTGCTGGAAGATCCGATGACGGTGGTGGAGACGCTCGCGCCCTATGCGGTGACGACGCACATCAAGGACATGGCGGTGCAGGAGATGCCGACGGGTTTTTTGCTGGCGGAGGTGCCGCTGGGCGAGGGGATCCTGGATCTGCCGCGCATGTTTGCCTTGTTTGAGAAGTACAATCCGGACATCGACTACTATCTGGAGATGATCACGCGGGATCCGCTGGATATTCCGTGTCTCAAACCGGGCTATTGGGCCACCTTTCCTGACAAGCCGGGTGCGGAGCTGGCCCGCACGCTGACGATGGTGCGTGAGCGCAAGGCGGACAAGATGCCCAAGACTGCCGGACTCAGGCTGGAGGAGGCGCTGGAGTTTGAAGAGGGGAACATCGTGAAGTGTCTCCGGCAGGCGGGTGAGAAGTATGGGTTTACGCCCACGCTGAAGCCGAGGGCTGCTGGGAATAAGGATGAGCATTGAGTGGCCGCAAAGAGGCGCAAAAGGCTGGGTGTGTTCGGCGTCGAAAGGATTCCGGTGTTCCGCCAGTCTCTTCGCCAAACCGCCCGGCTTCGAGGGTGTGCGCATGCTGCCGTGTTTGCAGCACGCTGGGGGACGGGCGGGCTGTCGCCACACCCATCCTACGACCTGGCATGATGCGCCGCATCCAAAGTGTTGTTTGAGAGCTAACGTTTGTTATTTTTGCGTCTTCTTGCGGCCAATCCTTGCAGCATGCATGATGCGGGGTCCGTGTCCGACCTTCTTCCAACCGCTGCCTCCACTCCTATTCACGACGCCAAGATGGCGTTGCAGAAGTATTTTGGTTTTCGGGAGTTTCTGGATGGGCAGGAAACGGTGATGGCAAACATCCTGAGCGGGCGGGACACGATGGTGATCATGCCCACGGGCGGCGGCAAATCGCTGTGCTACCAGCTTCCTGCGATGGTGATGGATGGTGTGACGGTGGTGGTGAGTCCGCTGATTGCCTTGATGAAGGATCAGGTGGATGCGCTTGAGAGGCGGGGCATTCCTGCGACGCTGATCAACAGCTCGATCTCGCTGGGCGAGCAGCAGGAGCGCATTGAGTCGCTGCGACGAGGGGATTACAAGCTGGTCTATGTGGCACCGGAGCGGTTTCGCAGCCGGGCGTTTACGAATGCGCTGAGGCAGGTGCAGATTGCGCTGGTGGCGGTGGATGAGGCGCACTGTCTTTCGCAATGGGGGCATGATTTCCGGCCTGATTACATGCGGCTGGGGGATGCGCTGGCGCAACTGGACCGGCCGCAGGTCGTGGCCCTGACGGCGACGGCGACGCCGGAGGTGAGGGATGACATTTTGAAGACGCTGGCGCTGCGTGATCCGTTTGTGACGATCCGTGGCTTTGAGCGGCCCAACCTGAGTTTGAACATCGCGCATACGAAATCGAACGCGGACAAGTATGAGCGGCTGAGGAAGATCATCACGCAGTTCAAGACGGGGATCATTTACTGTTCCACGCGTAAGCGTGTCGAGGAGGTCGGTGAGGAACTGCGTTCGTGGAAGCTGAAGGCGATCGAATACCACGGGGGGCTGGATGACAAGGAGCGTGAGTCGCGGCAGACGAAGTTCATTTCGAAGAAGGCGGATGTCGCGGTGGCGACCAATGCCTTTGGCATGGGGATTGACCGCTCTGATGTGCGGTTTGTGGTGCACTTCGATGTGCCTGGCAGTGTGGAGGCCTACTACCAGGAGGCAGGGCGTGCGGGACGTGATGGCGAGCCTTCGCAGTGTGACCTGTTTTTCAATTTTGCGGACACCAAGACGCAGGAGTTTTTCATTGATGGGAACAATCCCAGCGTGGACATCATCCGCAATGTGTACCAGACGCTGCTGAATGCGGCGGACTCCGCGAATGAGGTGCAGGCGTCGATTGATGACATCACGAAAAGTTCAGGGGCGAAGAACAGCATGGCGATTGGTTCGACGCTCAGCTATCTCGTCCGCAACGATTACATCGAGCGCTTTGACATACCCGGCAAACGCATCCGTGGGACGCGGCTGCTGCAACCGAATGTGCTGACGCGAGATTTGAAATTCGACACGGATGCTTTGAGAGATAAAGACCTGCGTGACCGCTCGAAGCTGAAGGCGATGGTTGAACTTTGCTATGACGACAAGGCCTGCCGTCAGGAGCAGATTTTGCGCTACTTCGGCGAGAGTGAAAGCACGCCCTGCGGCACCTGCGATGTGTGCCGGGCTGAAGGCGTTGAAGGGCCGCGAGAAGGGGGCGCGGACGAAGTCACGCTGCTACGGCAGGCGCTGAGCGGGATCGCCCGCATGTCCACGAAGCTGGCGGATGGCACCTGGGAAGGACGTTTTGGTAAAGGGCGCATCATCCAGATGCTTGTGGGCAGCAAGTCGAAGGAGATCGTGGATGCCGGGCATGACCAACTCACGACCTACGGGCTGCTTAAGGATGTGGGTACGCATGCGCTGCACCCGCTTTTTGTCGAAATCGAAAAACTGGGACTGATCGAGACCAGCGGGGGTGAGTATCCGAAGGTCACGCTGACTTCACGTGGTGCGGAGGTGATGAAGAAGGGGCAGAACGTGAAGATGCGCTGGCCTTCGATGCAGGCAGCGGTGACGAAGCCGAAGGGCAAGACGGCGCTGAACGAAGAACTTGCCGCGCGGGAGCTTGGGTTTGATGATGCGCTGTTTGAGAAGCTCAAGCGCCACCGCAGCACCATGGCGGAGGCGGAAGGCGTGCCGCCGTACCTCATTTTCAGCAATCAAACGCTGGAGTTTATGACGCGGCTGAAGCCGAAGACGATTGAAGCGGGGCTTAAAATTCGCGGGGTGGGTGAGAAGAAGGCGAAGGAGTATCTGCCGGACTTTATTCA
>NZ_JAQSEA010000255.1 GCF_029946185.1 Prosthecobacter sp. | reverse complement strand
CTCCGTGGCAAACGTCACGCGTTCCTTCGTCAAAGGATGCGTGAAGGTGATGCGCAGGGCATGCAGGCAGAGCGGAGGATCGCCCACCGCCAGCGTTTGAGTCTCCCCGACTTCGCCGTCGGCCAGATAAGCGGCATCGCCAAGAATCGGGAAGCCGAGACTCCAGAGGTGGATGCGGATTTGATTCGTCCTTCCGGTCAGCGGACGTGCCTCAAGGAGGGCTGTGCCATCGGCATCGCGACGCAGCACGCGGAATTCTGTCTTGGCGTCTTGTCCTTCGGCATCGACCGTGCGTCCTCCCAGCTTGCCGGCTTCGCCACTGATGGGGGCATCACAGACGAAGGCGTCCTGTGGCGGGTGCCCCTTCACGCGGGCGAGATAGAGTTTCTCGACTTCGCCACGCTCAAACTGCGGCTGCACCAAGCTGGCAAAGTGCCGCGTCTTGCACAGCACGGTCACGCCGGTGGTGTTGGCATCCAGGCGATGAACGCTGCGCGGTTTCAGCGGATGCCAGACGGCGTTGAGGATGAATTGCAGCGTGTTGCGATTGAACCTGCCACCCACATGAACCGGGAGCGGCGCGGGTTTGTTGAGTACGATGATCGCTTCATCTTCAAACAGCACGCGAATGTCTGCATTCACGTCTGGCTCACGCTGTGCGGGCTTCAGGTGCAGGTAGCGCTCTCCGGCACGCACGATTTGATGCGCAGGGACGATGACCTGATCATCCGTCACGATGCGGCCTTCTTCACACACCTCGATCCATTCCTCGCGCGGGATATGCGGCATCACATGACAGAGGCAGTCCAGAATCGTCATGCGATCGCAGGCTTCCGGGACATTCAACGGCCGTGTTTGATCATAGGGCACACTGCCCGGCAGTGGCGTCACGGCTTGGCGGAGGGCCGCATGGCGCTGCTCCAATTTTTCGCGCTGCTGTTCCTCGGTCGTCTTGAAACAATACGGGCAGGACACATGCGCCACGTAGCGTGGGTCTGCCTGCTCCTCCGCCGTTAGCGGAGTCTGGCAGGCGAAGCACTGTGAAGAAGCGGTCTCATGCAGGCCGGGATCGACGCCGACGCGTTGGTCGAAGACAAAGCATTCACCGTCGTAATGCGCGCTGCCGCATTCTTCGAAATACTTCAAAATGCCGCCCTCAAGCTGCCACACGTGCTCAAAGCCCTCGCGCTCCATGAATGGTGTAGCTTTCTCGCAGCGGATGCCGCCGGTGCAGAAAGATACGATTTCGGCCTTTTTCATCTCCGGGGGCAGCTTGCGCACAGCCTCGGGGAATTCGCGGAAGGAATCGACACCCGCGACGACAGCGCCTTTGAAGGTGCCGAGCTTCACTTCGTAATCGTTGCGTGTGTCATACAGAATGACGGGGCGGCCTTCGTCCAGCCACTGCTTCAGGACTTTGGGCTCCAGGCGCGGCGATGTGTACTTGGCTGGTTCGATTCCTTCGACCCCGAAGGCGATGATTTCCTGCTTGATGCGCACCAGCATGCGTCGGAACGGCTGCTCCGCGCTCTCGCTGTATTTCGGCTTCAGCCCTGCCAGGCCCGGAATGGCATGCAGTTCAGCGACGAGTGCGTCCACATTCTCCCGCACCCCGGCCACAAACATGTTGATGCCTTCGGTGCTCAGCAAAATCGTGCCCTTCAGCCCCCAGCCTTTGCAATGCTCCAGCAGTTGCGCGCGCAGATCCTTCAATCCGGAAAGCTCGGCGAATTGATAGCAGGAGATGTTGGTGATCGTGGCGGCGGCTGGCATGTGCAGTTGAAAAAGCACATGAACAGGCGGACGGCGAGTGCAAACAGCAGATGAAGCCAAGGAAGGAGCAGAGTCGTACAAGGATAGATCAGGCTTGCCAGTGCAGGCCATTCCCGCTCCATTCCCATCCTATGAAAATCCCGCTTCTTCTTCTCATGTTTGCCAGTGCAGCTACTGCCGCCGACTGGCCGGTCTGGCGCGGAACGAACCACGATGGCATTTCGAGTGAAAAACTAGCTGGTACAGCGGTGAAAAAGCTCTGGGAGGCGAAGATCGGCATCGGCTTCGCCTCCTTCACCGTGGCAGCCGGCCGCGTGTACACAACAGGGCATGCGGATGGTAAAGACACGGTCTACTGCCTAGATACAGCAAGCGGCAAGCCGGTCTGGAAGCACGAATACGCTGCCGATCTCGGTGACAAGTACTATGAAGGCGGCACCTCAGCCACGCCGACGATTGAAGACGGCAAGGCCTACCATTTGAGCCGCTGGGGTGATCTGATTTGTTTCGATGCGGCGACTGGCAAGATCGTCTGGCAGAAAAACATCCAGAAGGAAACCGAGGCCGACATCCCGGACTGGGGTTTTGCGGGTTCACCGCTGGTCGCGGGCAAGCTCCTCATCGTGAACGTCGGCAAAGCTGGCACAGCGGTCGAGAAGGCCACGGGCAAAACCGTATGGACCAGCGGCAAAGCGAACTCCGGCTACTGCACGCCGTATCCTATCACGGTGAATGGCAAGGCGCAGGTCGTGCTGAGTTCAGGCCGTGCGTACAAGGGGATTGATCCCACGAACGGTAAAGTGCTGTGGGAGTACACCTGGTCCACCAGCTACGGCGTAAATGCGGCGGATCCGATCCTCAGCGGCACGCAGCTTTTCATCTCATCCGGCTACAACAAAGGCTGCGCCCTGCTGGATCTCTCTTCCGCCGAACCCAAAGAGATCTGGCGCAGCCGCGTGATGAAAAATCAGTTCAACTCCAGCGTGCTGATCGACGGCCATCTCTACGGCAGCGATGGCGATGAGGGCAAAGCCGCAAGTCTGAAGTGCATCGACTTCGCCACTGGTACTGAGAAATGGAGCGCCGCCGATGTCGGTTTCTGCTCCCTCATGGCTGCCGATGGCAAGCTCATCATCATGACGGCCAAGGGTGAACTCATCATCGCGAAGGCAAATCCGACCAAGTTCGAACCGATTTCCCGCACCCCTGTGCTCACCGGCCGCTGCTGGACGGCGCCCGTGCTGGCGAACGGCCATATCTTCGTGCGCAATGCCGCTGGAGATATGGTGTGTCTGGCTGCCCAGTAGCCCATGTGCGGATGGTGGGGCTGCTCATGCATTTTCTCAATGCAAGCTCACAGACGGTCGATTGGTCAGGCTGAACCGATGGTTGGAAGCTCGCCTTGCATGAAAACCAGCACTCACCCCGCCAAGCTCATCCCACTGTGGCTCAAGCTCGCCTACACCGTCTTCATGGCGGTTTTGATTCCTGTTTACTGGTATCACTACGGTCCGACGAACTTCCTCTACTTCTGCGACATCGCCCTGCTGCTAGCACTGGTCGGCATATGGCGGGAAAGCCCGCTGCTGTTCTCGCTTCCAGCCGTGGGAATCCTCCTGCCGCAGGCCTTGTGGTGCGTGGATTACATTGTGCAGCTATGTGGTTTCAGAATGACCGGCATGACGGCCTACATGTTTGATGGCACCAAACCGCTGTTCCTCCGTGGTCTTTCGCTCTTCCACGGCTGGTTGCCGTTCCTGCTGCTCTTTCTCGTATTGCGGGTGGGCTACGATAAACGCGCCCTCAAAGGCTGGACAGTTCTGGCTACGTGTCTGTGTCTCGTGGCGTACTTTTTACTGCCGCAGGCTGGTGCCAGCCTTTCCGATCCCAACCTGCCACGCAATGTGAACTACGTTTTCGGCATGGACGATGCTCAGCCGCAGACTTGGATGAGTCCGGAACTTTATCTCGTCACCTGGCTTGCGCTGCTCATCTTCGTGGTCTTTGTGCCGACACACTTTGTGCTGAAGAAACTCTGCCCTACGCCTGAACAAGCCGCCGCCAAACGCGCATGAATGACTCTTCCTCTCCGACCCTGGCATCTGGCTGGCAGCGCGGCTTCTGGAGCCTGATGGTGACGCAGTTTCAGGGGGCGTTTTCTGACAACGTGCTGAAATGGCTGGTCATCTATCTGGTGATCGCCCAGAAGTTGCCTGAGGATCAGCTCCAAGCGCTGGTGTCAGATTCGGGGATGTACTTTGCCATTCCATTCCTGCTGCTGTCGATGTTCGGCGGCTGGATGGCGGATCGCTTCAGCAAACGGCGGGTGATGATCGGCGTGAAGACGATGGAGATCGGCATCATGATCTTCGCCACTTATGCGCTCGCTTCTGGCAAGATGGGACTGCAACTCGCGAGCATCTGTCTCATGGGAGTGCACAGCGCATTCTTTGCCGCGTCGAAGTATGGTTCACTGCCGGAGTTGGTGCCTGCCGCCAAGCTCTCATGGGCTAATGGCGTGATCGAGATGCTCACCTTCCTGGCGGCGATCTTTGGCACGCTTGCCGCCGCCTGGCTGGCGGAAAGCTTTGCGGGCAGGCCGGGCTGGGCTGGCGGCATTCTGCTGGCTTTGGCAATGGTCGGCTGGCTGATGAGCCTTGGCATCACGCGTGTGCCTGCCGCGAGCCCGGACAAACCGTTGCGCCTCAACTTCCTTGGCGACTTGTGGCGTGAGTTTAAATGGATGCGTACGGACCGCGACCTGTGGCGGGCGAATCTCGGCAATACGGGTTTCTTCTTCATCGCCGTGCTCATCCAGATGAACCTCGTGCTCTATGCGGAGCAGGTGCTGCACATCAAGCCGATGGAAAACAGCGCCTTGCAGGTCGCGCTCGCCATCGGCATGGCGGCAGGCAGTTTGCTGGCGGGTAAATTGAGCGGGGATCATGTGGAGTATGGCCTCATCCCGCTTGGTGCTTTTCTCATGGCCGCGATGGGCTTCGCACTTGGGCTGGCTGACATCTCCAGATCGGTATTTACCATCTGCCTTACACTGCTGGGCATCGGCGGTGGCATGTTCATTGTGCCGCTGGCTGCGGTGCTGCAGCATAGGCCGCCAGCAGATCGCAAAGGCTCGGTTCAGGGCGCGGCCTCATGGTTGTCATGGGTGGGCATCAGCGCCGCTGCGGTGCTGCAGAAGGAGCTGAACACCCGCCTGGGATGGACTCCGGGAGACATCTTCTGGTTCTGCGGAGCCTGCGCGGTGGTCGGAGGAATTTATGTGACGATGTCACGTCCCGCAGCATTGCCTGCGTTGCTCAAACGCTGGTCTCAAGGCAACCATGGCTGAAATTCTTCTCCTTCCATTCGGCAGTGCCGGCGATGTATTTCCCTTCATCTGGCTGGGACGGCAGCTCATGGCACGCGGACATCGAGTGAGGATGATCACGGCATGTATTTTTGAAGAGCATGCACGCAAAGCCGGCATCGAATTCATTTCTCTCGGAGATAGGGACGAGTTCGAGGCAATGATCCGCGATCCACGCATCTGGAAGTCGGGCATCGGCACCAAGGTCGTGTTTGAGTTTGCCGCCAAATCCGTGGAGCCCTATCTCGCGGCTATCGAAAGCTGTGGAAAGGTCGATCTGATGCTGGCTCCCGTCACCGCATTCGCCGGACGTCTTGCCCGCGAAAAACACGGCATCCCGCTCATCACCGTGCATCTGCAGCCGGCAGTTTTTCTGAGTGTGCATGAAACTCCGCTGCTGCATCCGGCCATGCGCCTCTTCAACAAGCTGCCAGTCTGGTTTAAAAAACTGATCCTTAGACTGCCAAACCCTGTCGATCTCTTCGCGCTGCCCAAAGTACGCCGCATTTGTGAGGCGAATGGGGTCAAACCACCGCGCAGCCTGTGGCGTGAGTGGTGGGACTCGCCGGACGGTGTACTGGCGCTTTTTCCCGCATGGTTTGCGCAGCCGCAGCCAGACTGGCCGACGAACCTGTTGCAATGGACTTTTCCGCTGGAAGATCTCGCGACTGAGCAGGCTCTTCAGCCGGAACTGCAGGCGTTTCTTGCGAGTGACGAGCGCCCGATCGTCTTCACCCCTGGCAGTGCAAATGTGCAGGCTGCGCGATTTTTTGAAGTCGCTGCCGAAGCTGTGAAGCGCATCGGCTGCCGCGCGGTCTTTGTCACGCGTGAGCCCAAACAGGTGCCACCGAATTTGCCGGGTAGCGTTCTGACCGTCGATTACGCGCCGTTCAGTACGCTGCTGAAGCACGCGGCTGTTTTTGTGCATCATGGTGGCGTTGGTACAATGTCGCAGGGCTTTGCCGCCGGTGTGCCGCAACTCATCATGGCGATGGCTCACGATCAACCCGACAACGCAGACCGGTTGGAACGCATGGGCGCAGGTGCGGGTCTAAGTGTGCGGCAGTTCACGCCGGAGCGTGTGACGCATGAGCTGAAACAACTTCTGGAGGACATGGCAATTCGTCAGGCTGCGCTAGACTGTGCGGCGAAATTGCGCCAGATGCCTTCTCCCGAAGTGCTGCTTGCCTGGATCGAGTCACGAATGAAGTCCTGCCACCCCATCTCATGAGCCACGTCCTGCTGCTGCCGTTTGGCACTTCAGGCAGCATTTTCCCATTCATCTGGCTGGGCAGGCTGCTGATGCGGAGAGGGCACCGTGTGACGATGATCACTTCACGCATTCACGAAAAGCACGCTGTTAGCGCAGGACTGAATTTTGCAGCGGTCGGTAATGATGCCGTGGAGCAGATGCTGAGCGATCCGCAGCTATGGCGGACAGGGCATGGCTCCAAAGTGGCTTACCAGCACGCTGGGCGCGCCACGGACGACTATGTGGATGCGATTGAGACGCTCATTGCCAGGGAGGGCATGCCGGACCTGATGCTGGCTCCCATGATCTGCTTTGGCGCAAGGCTGATGCAGGAAAAGCGCGGCATCCCACTGGTCAGCGTACATCTCTATCCGATGATGTTTGTCGGCGCGCATGACGTGCCGCTGGTGATTCCTGCGGTGCGCTGGCTGAGAAGGCTGCCCTTGTGGGTACGCAAGGCTGTGCTGGCGTTCCCTAACCCGCTCGATTTTTTCGCCTTGTTCTCAGTGTGGCGGAGTTGCGCCAAAAATGGCGTTACCAAGCCGTGGAGCTTGTGGAGGCAGTGGTGGCACTCTCCCGATGGAGTGCTGGCTTTGTTCCCTGCGTGGTTTGCGCAACCGCAACCGGACTGGCCGCACAATCTGCTGCAATGGAATTTTCCGATGGAAGACATGGCTGCAGAGCGCCCGCTGGACCCGGAGCTGAAAGCATTTTTGGAGGTCGGCACAGCACCCGTGGTCTTCACGCCGGGCACCGGGCATCACCATGCCAGTCAGTTCTTTGAAACCGCGCTGGCGCTGACGGAAAAACTCGGGTGCCGCGCTGTGTTTTTAACTTCTCAAACGACGCAGTTGCCTGCGGATCTTCCCCCCGGCGTTTTTGCGGCTGCCTACGCCCCGTTCAGCGCGGTGCTGCCGCACGCGAGTGTGTTTGTGCATCACGGGGGTATCGGTACCATCGCGCAAAGTCTGGGGGCAGGAGTGACGCAACTCGTGGTGCATATGGCGCTGGACCAGCATGACAACGCGGAACGCGTGGAGCGCCTCGGAGTGGGCTTGAGCATTCCTGTGAGCCGCTTTTCAGTCGAGCGTGCGCTGCCATTGCTGCAGCGCTGTCTGTCGGACCAGCACATGCGGCAAAAGGCGCAGATGATGACGGTGCCAAGCGGCCCGGTCAGAGACACGGAAACATTGCTCTCATGGCTTGAGCAAAAAATAATGCCCAGCGGAAAAAGCGAAAAGACTTCATGAGCAAAATTCTCCTTCTTCCCCACGGTACTGCGGGTGATGTGCTGCCTTACATCTGGCTTGGCCGGCAGCTGATCCAGCGAGGTCACAGCGTCACGATGATCTGGGTGGAGTCCTTCCTGCCAGCCGCCGAAAGGGCGGGCATTCATTATGTGCCGATGCCCGGTGCTGGATTTGAAAAGCTTCTTCTGAATCCCGACTTGTGGCTGCCTCACAAGGGACTGCAGGAAGGTTTTGCCTTCGCTGGGGAGTGCATGGGAGACTACCTCAAGGCATTCAAGGCCTCTGTGGAGCACGATGGGATGCCCGCTCTTCTTGTGGCACCACACATCAATTTTGCTGCGCGGCTTTTGCGTGAAAAGCATGGGGTGCCGCTGATTTCGGTGGTGCTTTACCCCCCCGCTTTCATCAGCGCACATGAGATTTGCAGCGGCATGCTTTGCGCGGGGCTGATGAGAAAGCTGCCGGTATTTGTGCGCAAAATCATCCTGTCTTTGGTGATGCCGTATGACCGATTTGCCATGCCGCATGTGCGGCGGAACTGCCAGGAACATGGCGTGCCCCCACCCCGCAATCTTCAGCGCCACTGGTGGCTTTCCCCCGATGGCGTACTGGCTCTGTTTCCCGGATGGTATGGAAAAGCACAGCCCGACTGGCCAGCGAACACTCTGCAATGGGACTTCCCGCTGGAGGATCTCGCGGAAGAAAGATCCATGTCGCCGGAACTCGTCGCCTTTCTCGCAGCAGGAGAAAAGCCGTTGGTCTTCACGCCCGGTACCGGCAACCTGCATGCCCGTGCCTTCTTCGAAACCGCGCTGGAGCTCTGCTCACGCCTCGGCTGCCGCGCCGTCTTTGTGACGCGTGAACTGGGGCAGGTGCCCGACTGTTTGCCCGAGACTGTGCTTGCTGTGAAGTATGCGCCCTTCAGCACTTTGCTCAAGCACGCCAGCGTCTTCGTGCATCATGGCGGGATCGGCAGTGTCTCCCAGGGCTTCAAGGCGGGTGTGCCGCAGTTCATCGTCTTCATGGGTTTCGACCAGCCCGACAACGCGGAACGCCTGGAGGGAATGGGCGCAGGAGTGGGGCTGGACGTGCGAAAGTTCGACGTCAGACGTGCACTGCCTCTCCTGCGGAAATGTCTGGAGGACCCCGCCATGCGTCAAAATGCTGACGCTTGCACGAAGCGGCTCAGGGAAAATCGTCCGCCAGTCGGCGCACTCATGGAATGGCTTGAGCACCGCACGCGGCCCGCCAGTTCTTCATGCTCATGAGCAGGCGCATTCTTCTCATGCCCCACGGTACGGCTGGAGACGTGCTGCCCTTAATCTGGCTGGGGCGCCAGCTGAAACAGCGGGGTCATGAAGTGATCATGCTTTGGGTGGACATGTTTCGCGATGCTGCGACGCGTGCAGGGATCGATTTTGTTTCCGTCAAGGACGGCGGAGAGTTTCAGCGGATGGCACAGGAGGCCGCACTGTGGTCCAAGGAACAGTCCATGCGGCAAGGACATGCCTATGCAGACCGGTGCACCGCTGCCTGCATGGATGCCTATGCCGAGGATGTGGCACCACGTGGCAGGCCTGATCTCGTGCTCGGTCCGATGATATCCCTCGCGGCCCGTCTGCTGCGGGAGAAGCATGGCATTCCGTTTGTTTCTATCAACATCCAGCCTTCTTCATTCATCAGCGCCTACGAGCTGCCTGCCGGACTGCCCTGGGTGTGGGTGATGAGAAAGCTCCCGGTCTTTTTGCGAAAACTGATCCTCACGGCGGCATCTGGCGACTTTCAGCCGATGCCGGTGCTCAGGCAATGTTGCATGGATCTCGGTGTGAGACCTCCGCACAGCCTGCGGCAGGACTGGTACCACTCACCCGACGGAGTGCTGGCACTGTTCCCATCTTGGTTTGGCAAACCCCAGCCTGACTGGCCTTCCAACACCTTCCAGTGGGACTTTCCTCTCGAAGATCTGGCTGAGGAGTCTCCCTTGTCCGCAGATTTTCGCGCTTTCCTGGAGGCACCCGGCAAAAAGTTGCTTTTTACACTCGGCAGTGCCGGCGGTGGATCGCAGCATGCAGCAGAGTTTTTCAGGGCGGCCCTGGAGTGTACCTTGCAGCTCGATTGTAAGGCCGTGTTCATCGGCGGTGATCATGCGCATCTACCCCCGTCTTTGCCTCCTTCGGTCCATGTGGCCGCCTATGCTCCTTACTCGAGATTGCTCAAACACATGGATGTCGCAATCCATGCAGGAGGCGTCGGTGCCGCAGCCCAGTTTTTTGCCGCAGGAGTACCGCAGATCGTCGCATACTCCGTTTTTGACCAGCCGGACACTGCGGAACGAGTCGAAAAAAACGGCGCTGGATTCGCCCTGCCCCTGGCCTCGTTTTCTTCCGCACGCACCCTCCCGCTTTTGCGCCGCTGTCTGATGGAAGAGACTGTCCGTTCTGCTGCTACGGAATGCCGCCATCGATTTCTTGAACGTCCTCCCGTAACTCTCTTATTGGAATGGTTGGAGAGCCGGATGCAGCCTGTTCTCACGCCATGATTCCACGCATCATCCATCAGTCCTGGAAGACGAAAGACGTGCCAGCATCCATGCGCGAATTTCAGGAATCCTGGCTCAAGCACCATCCCGGCTGGGAATACCGGCTCTGGACGGATGAGGACAATGAGCGTCTGATCCGTGAGCACTACCCGCAGTTTGAGGAGAGCTTTCACCGATTCACGCCGACAATCATCAAGATAGATTTTATCCGCCTCGCTTACATGCACAGGTTCGGCGGCATCTACGCGGATATGGATTTCGAGGCGCTGCGTCCTCTGGACTCTCTGGTTTCGGACGGTCGCATCGCGGTGGGTCGTGAAAATGGAGGCATCGGCATCCCTATGTGCGGACGTCCATTCATCGTCAATGCGTTCCTTGCATCGCCAGCCGGGCATCCGTTGTTGCTGGATATCATGCAGGCAATGTCTGACCGGTTCCGTCAGCGGCAACGTTTCGAACCGCATGCGTTTCACGTCATCCGTATGACCATCCAGATCTTCGACGAACGGGTGGTGGCCTACGCACGCGATCACGACGACATCACCATCCATTCGCATGTTCTTTTTTACCCGGCTCCGCCATCGATGCGGTTTAAGGACGAGCGTCGGGAACTGGCCGGAAAGCTGAACTCGTATGCCATTCATCATTATGCCAATACCTGGGTGGGATGGCATATCCGGTTGATCAATGGGGTCGAAACCCTCAAGCAGCTCTGGCAGCGCAGACGGCGGTCCGGCAGTGGATTCGAGTGAGAGCTGTCTGGCGCAAAGATGCGACCGGTCGTAGTCTTAAATCACAGTATTTAAACAGTAGATCCCAATGATCCCGCGTGTCATTCACCAAACTTGGAACACACCCGAGATACCACTCTACCTGCGCGAGTTTCAGCATTCATGGCGCAAGCATCACCCCGGATGGAAATACCAGTTGTGGACGCATGAAGACAATCACCGGCTGGTTCGTGAACAGTATCCCGAATTTGCGGAATTCTACGGACGTCTGCCTGCGCCGCTCAAGATGGACTTCATTCGCGTGGTTTACATGCACAGCCAGGGCGGCATCTATGCGGACATGGACTTTGAGGTGCTGCGCCCGCTCGATCCACTGCTGCAAGGATCATCCATCATGGCCGGGCGGGAGATCAACGGTATCGGACAGCGGATGCGGGGAGTGGATTTTATTTGCAGCGCTTTGCTGGCCTCGCCCGCCGGACACCCGGTTTGGTTGCAGATCATGCGACTGATGGCCTCTGAATTTCGCCCCAGGCGGTGGCCTGAAGATTATTCCGCTTACGTGATTAGAAATGGCATGGCGCTGTGTGATCAAGCCCTCGTGGCCCTGCAAAAAAGCAGTGGGGACATCACCATTCATTCGCACGAGCTGTTTTTCCCGGCCGCGCCGACGGAGCGCCTCATTGAGAACCGTCGCAGGCTGGCCGCTGAACTCGGCTCCTACGCCATTCATCATTACGAGGCCTCCTGGATTTCTCCCTGGGCCAAGCTGATCTATGCAGGGATCCGTCTGCACCAGCGCTGGGAATCACGCCGTCGGGATAATCCCACAACGATCAAATAACGGCTTGATTTGAGACCCAGTTGTCGACGTATTCCCAGCATGAGCCGAATCCTCGCCTGTCTGCTGCTGTTCACTGCTTTTCTTCATGCCGATGAATTTGATCCGAAGGATAACACTGTCGTTCTCGGCAAGCGCGTGGGATTGATCAAGCCGGGCATGACCGCCACAGACATTGAGCGCGCCTACGGCAAGGGAAATCTCAAGCAGCAGAAAATTCCCGGCGCAGAGGGCGAGGAAATTGATGGCGCGAAGCTCTTTGCCGATACGGATCGCGAACTGGAAATCGTCTGGGATCCGGACAACGACAAGAAGCAGGTCGTGTTCGACATCCGCGTCATGGGCAAAGCTTGGAAATTTGAGAATGGTCTTAAGTCCGGGATGACCGTCGAGGCGGTCGAGAAGATCAACGGCAAACCCTTCAAGATCGCTGGGTTTGACTGGGACTACGGTGGCTATGCAAACTTTGAAGGCGGTAAACTGGATGGCAAGGTGAGCATTCGCTTCAGCCCTTCCACGGAAAACACTCCAGCGTACCTCAGCGGTGACAAGCAGCTCTCCTCCACTGATAAGAAACTGCGCGCTGCCAAGCCTCTGGTTGATGAAGGCATCTCTGTGTTTATGCGGTGAGCGGGTAAACAGCCACGTCCACCCCTGAGGATCCAATGATGTGATCCGGTGGCCGCTGTGGGTCCGCGAATCCGGCCTGCAGCAGCGGATTCACATCCCATGCCTCCACACTTGCCTCTGCGAGCGGGTATGGCGTGTGGTGCACCTGCCCACATCGGATGCCGCGTGGCGTCTGGGAGAAGAGCAGGTAGCGCTCGGCGAGGAAAAAGGCGAGCGAACCGGGCTCTGCGGCCTGCGATTCTGCGGCGAGGCGATAGCGAAAGTGTGACTCCGCCTGTTCACCACTTCGCTGACAGTAGTAGTCGATGCACCCCTCGTTCACCTGTGCGCTCACTCGTGCATTCTGATAGGGAAGGTGGAAGAAGGTGCGTGCCGTCCAGACTGCGAGCCGCTGATTGCAATCCAGCGAGTAAAACCACACGCCGGGCCGGCCCTGCTCATCGTGCACGTAAGTGCGAACGTTGAGCTCAAGAAAGTCGCTGATACCCGGCACTGATGGGAAAAAACGCGGGCGGATGCCACGCATGTAAAACGGCACGATGGCGAGCCACGCATCCCCTTGAAACGTGTCCACAAACAAGCCGGGCGGCAGTGTGTGCTGAATCTCCGCCGCATCCCAGCGCCAGTGCAGGAAGAGCAGGCTCTCCCAGCGCTGGTGCATCACATGCGCGCGCGTTGGGCGATCACGGTAGGCGAGACGGGATTCGAGCGTGGGTGTGGCAGACATGCCGAGATGATACGCTTGAATTAGCACCCAGGCGCCGCTCGGATTCGTTCATCATTCATGCACCATCGATTTTTGAGCCTCGGCTTCCTGCTGCTTTCGCTGCTCAGCCTCAACTCGTGCTCCTCCATGAAACCCGCTCCACTTCAAACTGTTCCTCAGGTCGATCTGAAGCGCTATGTAGGCGACTGGTTCGTCTTTGCGAACATCCCGTATTCTCTGGAAAAGGGCAAAGTGGGTACACTGGACCGCTACGCACTGCGCGCGGATGGCAAGATGGACAATATCTTCTTGTTCCGGCGCGGCAGCCTCGATGCTCCGCTGGAGCAGTGGAAAGGGGTGGCCTGGGTTCACAACAAGGCCACCAACGCCGAGTGGCGGGTGCAGTTCGTCTGGCCGCTGCGGGTGCCATATCTCATCATCGACCTCGATACAGACTACCAGTGGAGCGTGATTGGCTATCCCAATCGCAAACTGGCCTGGGTGCTCAGCCGCAAACCCGTGCTCGATGAATCAACGTATCGCGGCATTCTGGAGCGGCTTGCGAGGCAGGGATACGACACACGCTTGCTGGCCAAGGTGCCGCAGAAGTCAGAATAACAAAAAGAGGCAGGACTTTCGCCCTGCCTCTTTGGTTAAATAGATATCAAGCAAACAGCTTCGTCACCGGCTTGGCCTTCACCAGTTCGCGCGGCTGATTGAGGTGATTGTAAACAATCGTCTCGGGATCGATGCCGACGGCGTGGTAGATAGTGGCGAGGAGTTCGGTCGGATGCACGGCGTCTTCGGCAGGGGCGGAGCCCGTGGCGTCCGATTTGCCGTGGACGTAGCCGCGCTTAATGCCCGCACCACCGACGATGGCGGTATAACAGTAAGGCCAGTGGTCACGGCCGTCGGCGGTGTTGTTGTTGCCGCTGGTTGACACCCCTTTTTCCGGGCTGCGACCGAATTCACCGAGGGCGACGACGATCGTTTCGTCGAGCAGGCCGCTGGCATCCAGATCATCAAACAAGGCGCTGAGTCCCTGGTCCAGCATGGGGCCGGATTTATTCTTCATGCGCTCGGTGAGTCCTGCGTGGTGGTCCCAGGAATGATTGTCGGAGTTCGCGACCTTGGGCCAGATGACTTCGACGACACGCGTGCCAGCTTCGAGCAGGCGGCGGGCGAGAAGGCAGCTTTGTCCAAAGGTGTTGCGGCCATAGCGGTCGCGCAGTTTTTCAGGCTCACGGTCGAGGGCGAAGGCATCGCGCGCACGGCCGCTGGAGATGAGGTTCAAGGCCTGGCTGTAGTAGCTGTCCAAGCTCATGTCCTTCACCGCAGCTTCGATTTGAGGCATCTGATCATTGATGGCATCACGCAGCTTGGCACGGCGCTCAAGGCGCACGCTGAAGAGGTCTGGGCGCAGTTGGAGATCGTCGATCTTGATGCGGTCCATCTTGCCCATGTCGAGGTCATCGCCATCGGGGAAGAGTGTGTAGGGCTCGTAGGCCTTGCCGAGGAAACCCGCACCGCCGCCTTTGCCGACGACGTTGGATTCCTGCAACGGACGCGGCAACTGCACGAAGGGGAGCATGGGTTCATCCAGCGGCTTGAGGCGCACGATGTTGCTGCCGAAGTTCGGGAAGTCCTTCGCATTTGGCGGCTCAAGCTGGCCGGAAGGACTGACCTTGTCGGTCGTATAACCGGTCATGATCTGGTAGATCGCCGCCGTGTGGTTGAAGAGACCATTCGGCGTGTAGCTCATCGAATTGATCATGGTGAACTTGTCGTTCACCTTCGCGAGGCCCGGGAGGATCTCGGTGAAGTGCTTGCCAGGAACTTTCGTCGGGATCGTCTTGAAAGCGCTGCGCACATTGTCCGGCACGTTTTCCTTCGGGTCCCACAAGTCGAGGTGCGATGGGCCGCCCTGAAGATAAACCATGAGCACATGCTTGGCCTTGCCCCAGCCCGCACGGCCTGCGTTCGGAGAGTTCGCCGCCATGGCCTGACCACGCAGCACGTTGTTGAGTGTGAGGCCCATCATCGAGCCACCGCCAACGCGCAGGATGTCACGGCGCGAGAAGCCGAGATTTTTGTCGCAAAGGTCTTTGCCGGGAACGCCTGGGATGCGGAACATGGTGTGCTACAGGTTGAAGTTTAGGGTCAGTTTCAGCGGCATGTACGTCGGGGAAGGGGTGATCTTGCCGTTTGTGGCACAGATCGTCGGGGCTGGGCAGGAAACTCCATGCCCCGGGCGGGAATCATGCTGCATCTCGCTTCCGGCGGCGAAACGGATGCCAGAGCTGCCCAAGGTAGTGTTTTGAAATCGGCTCGTGAATGCCGAATGCCTCCGGCTCGTGATCAGGACAGCGGTAAGTGCCAAAGAGGATGTCCATCAGCGGCGAAATGTTTGCGTAGTTGCCCGCATCGCGTGCCTTGTCGTGATGCCAGTGGTGCAACGCCGGAGCGCCAATGATCATGCCCAGCGGCCCGATGGGCAGCCGCACGTTGGAGTGAATGAAGATGGCCCACAGCCCGCGAAACGCGAGGAATCCCGCCAGCGTCTCCAGTGAAAAGCCCAGGAGGAACGCGGGCAGATTGATGATGCCGACGGTATAAATCGTATCCAGCGGATGCTCCCGGTGCGCCGCCAGCCAGTCCAGATGCTCCGCGCTGTGATGAATGGAGTGAAAGCGCCACAAGAACGGAACGGCGTGCTGAAGCCGATGCGCCCAGTAGATGAGGAAGTCGCTCAGCACGATCATCTCAAGGGCCTGCAACCACCACGACTGCGCCGCGACACTGGCCCGAAAGTGCGTGGGTGCGATGCCATCGAGCCAGCCGCGAAAGTGGCTCAGCGCCCAGAACACCAGCCCGCTCCACAGCAGGTACTGGCCGAGCAGGAACCACAGATCCGTCCAGAACGCCGGGCGGAAAAGCTTCTGCCCCTCCCGTGCTGGAAACAACTTTTCCAAAGGGCGAAATAGCAACACGAGGAAAAGCAGGCTCAGGCCGGTGGAGACGATGACGGCAGGGAGGTTCATGGCTTGTCTGAACCTGCCGCTGGAGGTTCATGTGCGCCGGGGATGAAGGAGCCTGCCAGAAGCGTAAGCGATACAGCCAGCACAGCGAGGCGTGCGAGTTTGGAACTAGCGCTCATGGCTTCACGGACGGCTTGATGGTCTGCAAAACACCATCGCTGATCGTGGTCCCACCCGTGAAGGATTTGCTGCCAGACATGAGCATGGGGCCGCTTTTGGAGCTGGGCATCATGGCAGGATTGGCCTGCTTCTGAGCGAACCACGCGCAGCCGATTAACAGCCCCAAGGAAGAGCAGATGACCGCAATACGCAGGCAAAAACGGGTGCCGGGCAATTTC
>NZ_JAQSEA010000254.1 GCF_029946185.1 Prosthecobacter sp. | reverse complement strand
CACCCCCGGACACGTGGACTTCACTGCTGAAGTGGAACGTTCCCTCCGTGTGCTTGATGGCGCGATCTTCGTGCTTTGCGCTGTTGCTGGTGTGCAGCCGCAGTCCGAAACGGTTTATCGTCAGGCGGAAAAGTATCGCGTTCCTCGTATCGCTTTCGTGAACAAGATGGACCGCACCGGTGCCAACTTCGACAACGTGGTCAGCGATGTGCGCAAGAAGCTGGGTGCGAATGCCTGGCCGATCCTCATCCCAATCGGTGCTGAAGAAGGCCTGATCGGACAGATCGACGTGGTGAACCAGAAGGCGATCATCTACAACGACGACGAAAAATTTGGCTCGTCCTATTCGGTGCGTGAGCTCGAAGGTGCTGAAATCGCAAAGGCCAAGGAGGCCTATGACGGTCTTCTGGCAGAAATTTGCAACCAGGACGAAGAACTGGGCATGAAGTTCCTCGAAGAACTGCCAATCACGATCAAGGAAGTCAAGGAAGCGCTGCGCCGCACGGTGATCGCCAACAAGATCATCCCAATGGCCGGTGGTTCCGCCTTCAAAAACAAGGGCGTGCAGTATCTGATCGACGCCGTGATCGACTATCTCCCAGGTCCTCTTGACATTGAGCCGCAGACTGGCCAGCTCGTGGACGATCCAGAAACGAAGGTTGTAGCTACTCCTGATGACGCTGGTAAATTCTGCGCACTCGGCTTCAAGCTGTGGTCTGACAAATTCGGCCGACTGGTGTTCTTCCGCGTTTATTCCGGCAAGGTTTCCAAGGGCGACACCATTTACAATCCCCGCACCCGCAAGTCTGAGCGTGTGGGCCGCCTCATCCAGATTCAGGCCAGCGTCCATAAGGACATTGACACCTGTTACTCGGGTGACATCGCCGCCCTCGTGGGTGTGAAGGATGTTCGCACTGGCGACACCTTTTGTGATGAAGATCTCGACATTCTTCTTGAGCCACCAACATTCCCAGAACCAGTGATCTCGATGGCCGTCGAGCCAAAGACCAAGGGTGACCAGGAAAAGATGGGCAACGCTCTCCAGCGCCTCTCCGAAGAAGATCCAACATTCTTCGTCAAGACGGACGAAGAAACCGGCCAGGTCATCATCGCCGGCATGGGCGAACTCCATCTCGAAATTCTCTGCGACCGCCTCAAGCGCGAGCACAAAGTTGAAACCACCACTGGCAAACCGCAGATCGCCTACCGCGAAACGCTCACCATCCCAGCTGATGGCGAAGGCAAGCTGGTCAAGCAGTCTGGTGGTCGTGGTCAATACGGTCACGTTGTCGTCAAGATCCGCCCTGGTGAAAAGGGTTCAGGCGTCGTCGTCGAAAACAAGGTTGTCGGCGGCACCATCCCGAAAGAATTCATCAACCCTGCCAAGTCGGGTTGCGTCGAAGCCGCTCTGAATGGCATCATCGCTGGTTATCCGGTGATCGACCTTCACATCGATATCGTTGACGGTTCCAGCCATGAAGTGGACTCCAACGAAAACGCGTTCAAGATGGCCGGTATCTTCGCCGTCAAAGACGCGCTCAAGAAAGCCAAGTGCATTCTCCTTGAGCCGATCATGGCCGTGGAAGCCACCACGCCGGAAGATTATCAGGGCGATATCATGGGTGACTTGAACCGCCGCCGTGGCAAGATTCAGGGCATGGACAGCCGCGGCATGACCGCCATCCTGCGCGCCGAAGTTCCTCTGGCAGAAATGTTTGGTTACTCCACCGCCATCCGCACACTCTCCTCCGGACGCGCCAGCTACTCCATGCAACCTTCCCACTTCGAGCAGGTCCCGCATCAGATTGTTGAGCAGATCGTCGAGCAGCGTGGAGGCTCCAAGTAACGGCCCACGCGCACTGAACCCCCCGTATCCCAAGGACAATCGTCATGACTAATCAACGCATCAGAATCCGCCTCCGCGCCTATGACTACCGCGTGCTCGACAAGAGCACCGCAGACATCGTCGAAACCGCCAAGCGCACCGGCGCCCGTGTTGCAGGCCCAATCCCGCTGCCAACGCGCATCGAGAAGTTCACCGTCAACCGTTCCCCGCACGTCGATAAGAAGTCGATGGACCAGTTCGAAATCCGCACGCACAAGCGCCTGCTGGACATCGTTGACCCCACCTCCCGCACCGTGGACGAGCTGAAAAAGCTTAATCTCCCTTCCGGCGTGGACATCACCATCAAGATCTAAGACGATCTTCACTTTTAAAAACAGGAGGACAAATTCATGAGTCTCGGATTGATCGGTAAAAAACTCGGTATGACAAAGGTTTACGACGCCAAAGGCGACGCAATCTCGGTCACAGTGGTTGATGTCAGCGGCAACACCATTCTTCAGGTGAAGCGCAGCGACGGCAAAGACAAGTACAGCGCAGTGCAGGTTGGCTACGGCGACCAGTTGAAGGATTCCCGCGTCACCAAGCCGCTGCTGGGCCACTTCAAGAAGCACGGTTGCACGATGGCCAAGCGCATCGTCAAAGAATTCCGCCTCACTGGCGACGACCAGCTGCCAGCTGCAGATGCTAAGCTCGACGCGAGCATCTTCAGCAACGGTCAGGTGGTTGACGTTATCGGCAATACCAAAGGCAAAGGCTTCCAAGGCGTCGTCAAGCGCTGGAACTTTGCTGGTCAGCCAGCTACGCATGGTCACATGATGCATCGTCGTCCTGGTTCCATCGGTTGCCGTCTGACTCCTGGTCTCGTCTGGAAAAACCAGAAGATGCCTGGCCATGATGGCACCACCCGCTGCACCACACAGAATCTTGTGGTTGTGCAGAGCCGTCCTGAAGAAGGCATCCTGCTCATCAAAGGCGCACTCCCCGGTAACAAAGGCAGCATCGTTGTGGTGCGCCCCGGCAAAAAAGCCGTTGTTAAGAAATAATTACGAGGAACTGAACCATGTCCGCGACCATTCTCTCAGCCGACGCCGCCAAGGCGGCCAACATTCAACTGACCGAGGGCTATAAAGGCTCCCAGGCTCTTAACGACACGCTGGTGGCCTACCGTGCCAACCGCCGTCAGGGCAACGCCCACACCAAAAACCGTTCTGAAGTTGCCGGCTCCGGCAAGAAGCTTTGGAACCAAAAGGGAACCGGCAATGCTCGTATGGGCAGCAAACGTTCTCCGATCTGGAGTGGTGGTGGTGTCGTTTTCGGCCCACGCAACACAACCGTTTGGGCAAAGAAGACCACCAAAGGCACCAAGAAGCTCGCTCTCCGCGCCGCTCTGACCGCCCGCATCCATGATGGTGATGTGCTTACCATTGCTAATTTTGCAGTGGCAGACGGCAAGACGAAGAGCTTCATCGCCGCCGTCAATGACCTTACCACCGCGAAGAACGTGCTGCTCGTCGGCACAGGCTTCGATGAACTCACCTTCCGCGCTGGCCGCAATGTCCAGAACGTTCAGCTTATCTCCGCTGACGACGTGAATGCCGAGCACCTCCTGCGCTTCCGCAGCGTTGTGGTGACCGGTGCCGCCCTTGAAACCCTTGCCAAGAGGACCGCCTGATCATGAAAGACCTTCATAAAGTCATCAAAACCATCCGTCTCAGCGAAAAAGCAACGCTGCTGGGCGAACAGAACAACGAGTACGTGTTCTCCGTGGATGTCGAAGCCACCAAGATCGACATCAAACAGGCCATCGAAAAACTGTTTGGCAAAAAAGTCACCGGTGTCCGCACTGCGAACTATGACGGCAAGGCCCGTCGTGAGCGCCGCGCCGATTCCGGCCGCACCAATCACTGGAAGAAAGCGATCGTCCGCCTCAAAGCGGGTGAAAAGTTCGACCTCGCGTAAACCCAGGCCCGCAACCCTTTAACTTATTCTACCGTCATGGCGCTGAAAACATTCAAGCCTACTACGCCCACCAATCGCTACAAGGAGTGGAACTCCTTTGATGAGATCACCAAGCATTCGCCGGAAAAAAGCCTCACTGTGGCTCTCCGCAAATCCGGTGGTCGTAACAACACTGGTCGTATCACCTGCCGTCACATCGGTGGTGGTCACGAAAGACGTTACCGTCTCATCGACTTCAAACGCTCACGCCGTGATGAAGCAGCCAAAGTGGTCGGCATCGAATACGATCCGAATCGCTCCGCTCGCATCGCCCTCGTCGAGTACAAGGACGGCCAGCGCGCCTACATCCTCGCCCCAAACACCCTTTCAGTGGGTGCCTCGGTGATGGCTGGTGAGAAAGCTGCTCCAGAAGTGGGCAATGCTCTCCCTCTTAGCAAGATCCCACTTGGAACCTCGATCCACAACATCGAGCTCTCCCCAGGCAAAGGCGGCGTTGTCGCCCGTGCTGCAGGTCAGGCTGCTGTGCTCTCCAACCGTGAAGGTGACTTCGCCCTGGTGCGCATGCCTTCTGGAGAAATCCGCAAGATCCTCGCTGTCTGCTACGCCACAATCGGCCAGGTCGGCAACGTCGAGCACATGAACGTCGTCAGCGCCAAAGCGGGCCGCACTCGCTGGCAGGGCACCCGCCCAACCGTCCGTGGTATGTGTATGAACCCGATCGACCATCCTAACGGTGGTGGTGAAGGCCGTTCCAAATCCGGTGGTGGTCGCCAGCATCTGCTCAGCCCATGGGGCCACGCAAAGGGTGAGAAGACCCGCAATAAGAAGAAGGCATCGAACAAGCTCATCATCCAGAGCCGTCACGCCAAGAAGTAATCCATTCCTCAATCACGCACTCACATGGCACGCTCCCTCAAAAAAGGTCCTTTCGTTCAGCAAGCCCTCCTCGACAAGGTGGACAAGCTTAACGACGCCAAGCAGAAACGCCCCATCAAGACTTGGGCACGTTCCTCCATGGTCACTCCTGACCTTGTTGGCCACACCTTCCTCGTTCACAACGGCAAAGACTTCGTCTCTGTTTATGTGACTGAAAACATGGTGGGACACCGCCTCGGCGAGTTTTCCCTGACCCGTCTGTTCAAGTCTCACGGTGCCGTCACCGTCAAGGCCGCCAAGTAATTCCTGAGCATCGAGCTTTTACATGTCACTCCGCAATTCCATCACCTGCCTCACTGCCTCACTGCTTCTTGCAGTGGGTGTGTCAGGTGTGAGTGCGGATGACAGGCTCGAAAATCAGGAACTGCATATCTCGCTTCAAGTCGCCGCCGCAAAGATCCAAGCTCAAGATGCTCAGCTTCTTGCTGCCAAGGATAAGAACGACGCGCTGGCGCAGAGCGCTGCTGCTGCCAATGCTGAAACCAACGAGCTCAAAGATCGCTACGAAAAGCTGCGCGGTCTGCTCGAAGGTCTTGGGGTTGGTGCACTCGAAAACTCCAAGGATCAAACCCAGGAGCGCCTGCTCGCTGCCCTCAGCGACCTGCGCATCATGAAAGACCAGCGCGACGAACTCGCCAATGCTCTGATTGAACTGGCTGAATCAGGCATGGGTCTGATGAAGGGCGCTCAAAACGCTGATCCGGCCGCTGCGGACCGTCTTAACAAGGCCATTACCGCTGCCGATGCCGCGCTTGTCAAAGCAGGTGGTGGTCAGAATGGCCAGGCCTTGGGTGACCTGCAAAACGCTCGCGTCGTCAGCCTAAAGAGTGAACTCGGCATCGCCGTTCTCTCAATCGGTGCTAAAGACGGAGTGAAGCCAGGAATGCCTTTTGAAATTTACCGCGAAGACAAGCCCATCGCCAAAGTCCTTGTCACTGAAGTTCGCAACTCTGTCTGTGGCGCAGTCGTCCAGGAACTGGCTACTGCAAATGATCCCGTCCGCGTCGGTGACCGGGGTCGCGTCGATCTCAACAAATCTCTCTAACGAAGTCAAGAACCCCCCCTCGCTTTATGTCCGTCCGTTCCGTCCTCAAATACGCCAGGATCTCCTCGCAGAAAGCCCGTCAGGTCACACGTGCCATCACCGGCATGCCCGTTTCCCAGGCGCTGAGCGTTCTCGACTTCACTCCAAAGAAAGCCGCCTTCCTTGTTGGCAAGACTCTTCGTTCCGCTATCGCGAATGCTGAGAACAACCACGAGCAGGATGCCTCTGAATTCATCGTTCAGTCCGCCATCGCCACTCCAGGCCCGGTCCTGAGCCGCATCATGCCACGTGCACGTGGTTCAGCCGCTCCGATCAAGAAGCGCATGACTCACATCACCGTCATCATCGGCGCACCGAAGGCTGAAGAAGCCAAGGCCGAAGGTGAGAAGAAGGCTCCAAAGTCCGCTCGTCGGAATGCACCTGCCGTCAAGAAGGCAGCCAAAGCCAAGAAAGCTTCTGAATAACCGCAACGCCCCCCAACCGCACCTCTTCACTTTATGGGACAGAAAGTAAATCCGATCGGCTTCCGCCTCGCAGTCACCAAAGACTGGCGCTCCAAGTGGTACGCACCTGAAAAAGAATATGCAGATTCGCTTCACAGCGATCTCGCCATTCGTGGCTACCTGAAGGAAAAACTCATGCAGGCTGCGATCTCCAAGATCGTGATCGAGCGCGCTTGGAACCAGGTCCGCGTGACCCTCCACACCGCCCGCCCAGGTCTGGTCATTGGCCGTAAGGGTCAGGAAATCGATGTGATGAGCCAGAAGGTCTCCGAAATGTGCGGTGGCAAGCAGGTCAAGATCGACATCTTCGAAATCAAGCAGCCTGAACTTGACGCCCAGCTCGTCGCAGAAGCAGTCGCCGTTCAGCTTGAGCGCCGTATCTCCTTCCGCCGCGCCATGAAGCGTTCCGTGCAGACCGCCATGGACATGGGTGCTGATGGCATTCGTCTCCGCTGCGCCGGCCGTCTCGGTGGTGCCGACATCGCTCGTGCAGAGTGGTATCGCCAGGGCAAGGTTCCTCTTCAGACCCTGCGTATCCCGATTGATTATGGCTTCGCAGAAGCTCGCACTGTTTACGGTATCATCGGCGTGAAGTGCTGGATGAACCGTGGCAATGCCCCTGAAGGCGTGTCCCGCCCACAAGGTGACCGTCGCCCACGCAGAGATGACCGTCGCCCTGGCGGTGGCGCTCCTGGAGCTCCAGGTCCTCGCGGTGGTGATCGTGGCCGTGGCCCACAAGGTGGCGGCGGTTATGGTGGTGGTGGCTACGGTGGCGGCGCTCCAGCACCGGCCCCAGCACCTGCCCAAGCATAAACGACCCTTTTCCTCCAAATAACCCCTTTCTACCGGACCTAGACGTATGGCCCTTCTTCCAAGCAGAGTAAAATATCGTAAATCGCAGCGCGGCAACCGCGGCGGCAACGCCACAAGCGGCAACAAGCTGGACTTTGGTGACTTCGGTCTCCAGACCCTTGAGCGCGGCTGGATCAAAAACATCCACATCGAAGCCTGCCGCGTGGCCATCACGCGCTTCCTGAAGCGAAAAGGCAAGGTCTTCTGCCGTATTTTCCCACACAAGCCAGTCACCCAGCGTCCACCGGAAGTCCGAATGGGTAAGGGTAAAGGCGCTCCAGAATTCTGGGTTGCAGTGGTCCTTCCGGGGCACATGCTGTTTGAAGTTTCTGGCGTTAACGAAGCCACCGCTCGCGAAGCCTGCCGCCTCGCCAACACCAAGCTCGGTCTGCGCTGCCGCTTCGTCAGCCGCGACACCCAGGGCAAATAATCAACGCTCATTGCGAACTCAATTATGAAGATCAAAGAACTCCGTGAATCGACTGTGGAAGAACTCTCCACACGCCGTCGCGAACTGAAGCAGGAAGCGCTGAATCTGCGCGTGCAGCAGAGCGCAGGTGGCGGTCAGCTCGAAAATCCAGCCCGTCTGACCCATATCCGCCGCGAGATCGCCCGGATCGAAACCATCATCACCGAACGCACCCGCGCTGCGGCTGCCAAGAAGGCCGCCTGATCCGGTCATCAACCCACTGAAGCATTTCCAATATCATGAGCGAGACCACCGCAGAAGCCCCTGCAGCCACCGAAAAACCAGCCGTGCGCAAGACGCGTGTCGGCGTCGTGGTGTCCGATAAAATGACGAAGACCATCGTCGTTAAAGTCGAACGCCGCGTTCCGCATCCAATCTTCAAGAAGATCGTGCGCAAAACCTCCAAGTTCTATGCCCACGACGAAAACAGCGTGGCCAAAGAAGGTGACAAAGTGCTCATCGCCGAAACCCGCCCGCTCTCCAAGCTGAAGCGCTGGGAGCTGATCGAAGTGCAGAAGCACTAAGTCATATTTAGAACCCTTTAACTTACCAGGAGAAACAGTTTATGTTGCAAATGGAGTCCTCAATCCCGGTGGCTGACAACACCGGTGCCAAGCTGGCCACGATGATCGGCGTGCTCGGCAAGAAAAATACCCGCTTCGCCTATGTTGGCGATATCATCACCGCCCACGTTCGTGAGTCGACACCGACCGCAGCCGTGAAAAAAGGTGAAGTGGTTCGCGCTGTAATCGTGCGCACCTCGCACCCAATCCGCCGTGTTGATGGTTCGATCCTTCGCTTTGACCGCAATGCGATGGTCATTATCGACAAGGACAATAACCCGCGTGGCACCCGCATCTTTGGCCCAGTGGCCCGTGAGTTGCGCGACAAGAATTTCATGAAGATCGTTTCCCTCGCACCTGAAGTGCTGTAATTCCAATGAGCCGTACCAAGACCCACGTTAAAAAAGGCGACAATGTCGTCGTCATTTCCGGAGCCGCCAAAGGCGCCCAGGGCGTTGTCCTGGCAGTGCAGACTGCTAAGAACCGGGTGCTCGTCGAAGGCGTGCGCATGATCAAGAAAGCGATCAAGCCCACCCAGCAAAATCAAGCCGGCGGCTTCCAAGAGCAAGAAGCCCCCATTCATATCTCGAATGTCAAGCGCGTTGATGCGCCTGTAAAAGAGAAGAAAAAGAAAGTTGCTAAGAAGAAGGCCAAGGCCTAGATCAACGCCCCCCATTTGCCTCCCCCCTCGCTATCGTCGTTCCACAACGGTGCGACCATCGAGGGAAAGGCGGCACAGCCAAACTGAATCATGGAACATATCCTACAGACCCTCTATAAAGAAAAACGCACTGAGCTGAAAACCACGCTCGGTCTCGAAAACATCCATCAGGTCCCTCAGCTCAAAAAAATCGTCGTGAACTGCGCCATCGGCAGTCAGGCAGAGCGCAAGCAGGCGATCGAAGACGCTGTGAATGAAGTCACTCTCATCACTGGCCAGAAGCCAATCATCACCAAGAGCAAGAAGGCCATCGCCAACTTCAAGCTTCGTGAAGGTGAAAATGTCGGCGTCAAAGTCACCCTTCGTGGCGAGAAGATGTATGACTTCATGATGCGTCTCGTGCGCACCGCCATTCCTCGTATTCGTGACTTCCGTGGTGTCGCCCCCCGTGCCTTTGACGGTCGTGGCAACTACACCCTCGGTGTTGCTGAACAGTCGATCTTCCCGGAAATCGAACTCGACAAGATCAAGCGTCAGCTTGGTTTTGACATCACCTTCGTCACCAGCACGAATAATGATGACCATGCGCGTGAAATGCTGCGCACACTTGGGATGCCATTCCGCGTCCGCGTGGCCCAGCCGAAGAAGGAAGATGGCACTGAAGCCGCAGCCGCATAACCCAAACACCCGGACACACTCAGCGTCATGACCGACCCGATCGCAGATTTTCTTACCCGCATCCGCAACGCCTGCTCAGCACAGCAGGAGCAGGTGCTCATTCCCTTCTCCAAGTTGAAGGCCGAACTTTCCCGCATTTTGCAGGAAGAAGGCTACATCTGGGGCTACGAAGTGGACACCACCGCCACCCATCCCCGCCTTAAGCTGAAGCTCAAGTATCAGGACAAGACCGCTGTCATTCGCAAGATCGACCGTGTCAGCAAGCCTGGTCTGCGCAAGTATGTCGGCAGCACTGAGATTCCTCGTGTTCTTGGCGGCCTGGGCATTTCCATTCTTTCCACACCACGCGGCATCATGACGGGTGCCAAGGCCCGCAAAGCCAAAGTGGGCGGCGAACTTCTCGCCACTGTCTGGTAACCCCCAACCCGTCACACCCATTATGTCACGCGTAGGCAAACAAATTATTTCCATCCCAGACAAGGTCACCATCAAACTTGGTGCTGATCGTACGGTGCAGGTCAAGGGCCCGAGGGGCGAACTTGGCTGGACTCTTCCTCTCGGAGTCAAGGTCGCATCCGATGACAAGACGATCAACGTCACTCGTGATTCAGAAGACCGCAAAGTGCGCGCCCTTCATGGCACCACCCAGCGCCTGATCACGAACATGCTCATCGGTGTCAGCCAAGGCTACACCCGCAATCTTGAGATTCATGGCGTCGGTTTCCGCGCCACTGTCAAAGGTTCCAACATCGACCTTCAGCTGGGCCAGTCCCATGACCGTCTTCATCCGATTCCTCAGGGAGTGAAGGTGACTGTCACTGAAAACACCAAGATCGCCATTGAGGGCATCGACAAACAGGTGGTCGGGCAGCTTGCTGCTGATATTCGTGCTTACTACCCGCCGGAGCCTTACAAGGCCAAGGGCGTGCGTTACGTGGGCGAACACATCCGCCGTAAAGCCGGCAAATCCGTCAAATAATTTCCGGAGATACTCATCATGGCTCTTACCAATCGCAAAGATATTCGCGCTCGCATTCACAAGCGCATCCGCCGCAAACTCAGCGGTACCGCCGAGCGTCCCCGCCTCGCAGTTTACTTCTCGAACACCAACGTTTACGCCCAGGTCATCGACGACGCGGCCGGCAAGACGATCGTTTCGGCATCCACTAAGGAAAAAGGTTACGGCGCTGGCAAGGCCAACGTCGAAAACGCCACCAAAATTGGCAACCTCCTCGCGGAGCGTGCCATGGCAAAAAACATCACCGAAGTGGTCTTCGACCGTGCCGGTTTCATTTATCATGGCAAGGTGAAAGCCCTTGCAGATGCTGCCCGTGAAAAGGGTCTGAAATTCTAAAACCGCCTCACGCAAATTTATGGCCGAAGAAACAGTAGTTATCGATCCCCCAGCCGCCGCACCCGTGGTGGCACCAGCTCCAGCAGCACCTGCGCCCGCACCTTCCTACGGTGGTTTCCGTGGTCGTGATGATCGTGCTCCTCGCGAGACGGACGGCGTCGAAAAAGTAGTTCACATCAACCGATGCGCCAAGGTGGTCAAAGGTGGTCGTCGCTTCAGCTTCAGCGCACTCGTCGTATCTGGCGATGCCAAGGGCAAAGTTGGCTGCGGTTTTGGCAAGGCCAACGAAGTTTCTGACGCCATCAAGAAGGCGACTGAAGCTTCCCGCAAAAACATGGTTTCCATCTGCCTCAAGGACAGCACCATCCCACATGAAGTGATTGGTGCCCATGGTGGCGGACACATTCTCCTCAAGCCAGCAACGCCTGGTACCGGCATCATTGCTGGTGGCGGTGCCCGCGCCGTGCTTGAAGCAGCAGGTGTCAAAGACGTGATCGGTAAATCGCTGGGATCCAGCAACCACGCCAACGTCGTCCGTGCAACGCTTGCCGCTCTTACTGCGCTGCGCCCTGCCGACGAAATCCTCCGCGCACGCGGCAAGGAGATCAAAGAGCGCAAGGCTCTCTGATTGAATCAACTTATTCCCCTTAAATTTCCATGCAACTCCAAGACGTCAAACCCCGGCCCGGTGCCAAGAAGCGCCGCAAGCGCATCGGCTGTGGCGAAAGCTCCGGTCACGGTAAAACCTCCGGTAAAGGCAACAAAGGTCAGATGGCCCGCGCAGGTCGTGGCATTCGCCCCGGCTTTGAAGGTGGTCAGATGCCAATGCATCGCCGTCTGCCAAAGAAGGGCTTTAACAACAAGCAGTTCAAAGACGTCTTCGAAGTCGTGAACGTTGGTGAACTCAACGAAGCTTTCAAGGATGGCGCTGTCATCAATGAAGCCGCACTGCGTGAGTCAGGTCTGGTGAGCCGCAATTGCGACTACATCAAGATTCTCGGCACTGGCGAGCTTGCCCTCAAGCTCACCATCGAGGGCGCGAAAGTCAGCGCCACCGCCCGTGAAAAGATTGAGAAAGCCGGCGGTTCCATCGCTGCCTGATTTTTTTGACCTAACCAACCTCTTTGATGGGCCGGTCTCCGCGCAGCGAATGCTGTCAGGAAGCAGGCCCATCTTCGCTTAGAGCCACTCTCTCATGATCTCTGCTTTCGCCAACAGCTTCAAAGTTCCCGAACTTCGCTCGCGTATTCTTTTCACCTTGGCGATGATTGTCATCGTCCGCATCGGCACATCCATCACGCTTCCGGGTGTTGATGCAACGGTGTTGAATGCCTGGATCGAAAACAAGGCGGGTGACAATGCCTCCGGTGCCTCACAGGTCGCCGCACTGCTCAACATTTTCAGCGGCGGTGGGCTGCAAAACTGCGCTATTTTTGCCTTGGGCATCATGCCCTACATCAGCGCCAGCATCATGCTGCAGCTGTTGACAGCTGTCTGGCCTCCGCTGAGCAAGCTGGCCCGTGAGGAAGGTGGACGTCAGAAGATCACGCAATATACGCGTATCGCCACGATCGTGCTCTGCGTCTTTCAGGCTACTCTTCTCGCCCAATCTCTCCACGATCCGGCGCAAAATTACTTGATGGCGGGTTTGCAGGATGCCATCGATAAACTGGGTGGCAGACCGCTCGTTCCCAATTATGGGATTGGATTTGTATTTACCAGCGTCATCACCATCACCGCTGGCACGATGCTCATGATGTGGCTTGGGGAGCAGATCACAGACCGAGGGATCGGTAACGGTGTTTCCATCCTCATTTGCGTCAACATCGTTTCCGACCTTCCGGGTGCGCTGATCCAAGTCTGGCAGACCTTTGTGAGCAGTGTCAAGGCCAGCCCTTCCAGCGCCTTTACCCTTGTTCTATTGATGGGTTTCATGATTATCGTCATTGCGGGTGTTATCGCGCTGACCCAGGCGACGCGACGCATTGCCATCACTTATGCCAAGCGTGTTGTCGGTCGTAAGGTCTATGGCGGACAGACCCAGTATCTGCCCCTCAAGATCAATTATTCCGGTGTTATGCCGATCATCTTCGCCCAAGCGATTTTGCTCTTTCCTTCCACCATTCTGGCTTCGCTCTTCAAAGATGTGAATTGGATCCAGCGCATGGCGATGTTTATCAGCAGTGGCTGGGTTTACTATGTGGTGTCTTCGCTGCTGATTTTCTTCTTCAGTTACTTCTGGGTCGCCACGATGTTCCAGCCGACACAGATCTCGGAAGATCTCAAGAAGAGTGGTGGTTACGTTCCGGGCATCCGCCCAGGCAAGCCGACTGCGGACTTCCTGGACTTCACAATGAGTCGTTTGACCTTTGCGGGGGCGATCTTCCTCACCGGTCTCTATGTGATGCCGGGCGTCGTCAGCAGCACGTTGCAAATTTCCAGCTCGGCTGCGCAGTTCTTCGGTGGCACCAGCCTGCTGATCCTTGTCGGTGTCGTGCTTGATGTCATGCGCCAGGTCGAAACTCATCTGTTGCAGAGCCATTATGACGGCTTCCTCAAGAAGGGGCGCATTCGTGGCCGTGTGGACCGCATCCAGCAGGGAGCGCGGGCAGTGGACTCCACCACCGTCGTGTGGATTTGGGTCGCTCTCGCCATCATGGTCTTGATTGGCGTCGTGTACAAACTCGCTCTTAAGTGAGCCTTACTCAGCGCGTCATGGCATTTGTAAAATCTGGGAACATCCCCATCCGTCACGGCGCGCAGCAGCAGGGCATCCGCAGGGCCTGTCAGGTAGCACGTGATGTGCTGATCAAATCCGCCTCGCAGGTGCATGTCGGAGTGACGACTGCGGAGGTGGACCGTTTTGCCGCCGCTGAAATCAAGGCGTGCGGTGCCACCAGCGCCTTTCTGGGCTACCGCAAGTTTCCAGGCCACATCTGCATCTCCATCAATGAGGAGGTCGTGCACGGCATCGGTGGTCCGCGTGTGATTCAAGATGGAGACATCGTGAAAATTGACGTCGGTGTTTATTTCGACGGCTGGGTAGGGGATAATGCACTGACGGTTCCTGTTGGCAACGTGGCCAAGGAAACGCTGCACCTTCTCGCTGCGACCGAAGAATCACTGCTGAATGCTGTGAAATTTGCCCGTGATGGTTGGATGCTTGGCGATCTTTGCCACAGCGTGGAGCACCATGTCACTCAGTATGGTTACACGGTGGTGCGTGAGTTTGTCGGCCATGGCGTCGGCAGAAAACTTCACGAAGAACCGCAGGTGCCAAACTACGGAAAGAAGGGCGACCGCCCACGTCTTAAAGCAGGGATGACTCTGGCCATCGAACCGATGATCAACATGGGAACGGGGAAGACGCGCACACTTGAAGACAAGTGGACGGTGGTGACGACTGACCGCAAGCCTTCGGCGCACTTTGAGCATGTGGTTCTGGTCACAGCCGACGAGCCGGAGATTCTGACGGCACGTGACCGCATGTTTCCGAAGGGAACCGCAGACCTTACGCCTAGACCGGTCTCAGAGCTGGGCTGAGGCTGGAATCACGCCTCCCGCTACACGGTCGCACCAGTGGCCTTTTGCGCAGGCAAATGGAGTTCTGAACACTTATTTTTAGTTCAGTCATCCTGTGACTGGACTGCTTCTAAGCGCATGCCAGAGTCGTAGTTTTGCGGGCGATGAAACAAGGGTCTTTGGGCCGTGTTCTATCTCTGCGCGCCGACTCCTACATGAACGACACACCCTCTCTTGCTTCTCCGCCGCCTGCCAAAGGTCGTGCCGGATGTTTTGTGGTCATTTTCCTCGTCCTCGCCGGTGGCGTTTGGCTGTGGATGAACCGTCCGGCACCCGCCGCAGGCGGCCCTCCCGGTGGTCGTGGAGCTTCGCGTAGCGCCACGGTCGCTGTGACTGTTGGTGAGGTGAAGCAGGAGGACTTTGAGGAATGGTTGAGCCTCTCCGGCACCGTCACCCCGCTGAATGTGGTCGTCGTGCGCAGTCGCGTGGATGGGCAGTTGGACAAGGTGCGGTTTGTCGAGGGACAGATGGTCAAAGCCGGTGACCTCCTCGCGGAAATCGATCCACGTCCGTTTCAAGTCACGCTGGATCAGGCCAAGGGACAGCTCTCACGGGATGAGGCTCTGCTGCTCAATGCGCGCAAAGACTTGGACCGGTACAACGCGTTGCTCAAACAGGACTCCATCGCCAAGCAGCAGGTGGACACCCAGGCCTCGCTGGTCTTGCAGTATGAAGCCGCGTTGGAATCCGACCGCGCTACGGTCGCCAGTGCCGAGCTTCAGCTCAGCTACACCAAGGTCACCGCGCCACTCACCGGGCGTGTCGGTTTGCGGCAGGTGGACGCTGGCAACATGATCCGCGCCTCGGATGTGAACGGGCTGGTCATCATCACGCAGATGGACCCCATCGGTTTGATCTCCGCCATTCCCCAGGAGCGCGTGGCGGGCATCCAGCAACGTCTGGCTGACGGCGGCCCGGTGCTGGTGGAGGCCGTGGACAAGCTGATGGATAAAGTCCTGGCGCGCGGAAAATTGCTGACCACCGACAATCAAATCGATCTCACCTCCGGTACCTTGCGGCTGAAGGCGCAGTTGCCCAATACCGACGGCCTGTTGTTTCCGAATCAGTTTGTGGTCACCCGGCTGCTGGTGGAGACGCAGCCCAAGGCCATCGTGGCCCCCGCCACGGCCATCCAGCGTGGCGCGAAGGGCGGCTATGCGTATGTCCTGCAGGCTGACAACACTGTGAAGCTTCACGATGTGGTCACCGGCCACACGCAGGGTGATCGCGTGCTCATCCTCGAAGGATTGAAACCCGGCGACAAAGTGATCACGATGGGCGTTGATCGACTTCGCGAAGGCAGCGCCGTGCAGGTCATCACCCCTGGCAAGAAACCTCCCACCGAGATCCCTCAAGGCGACAAGCCCAAGGGTGAAGGCCCGCGCGGCAAAGCTGCGCCGCTGCCGTGATGTCTGACTTCTGCCTGACGACTCACGCATGAATCCCTCCCGCATCTTCATTGAGCGTCCCGTCGCAACCACGTTGCTGATGGTGGCGGTCTTGCTCGTCGGTGCGCTGGCCTACAGGCTGCTGCCAGTGTCCGCGCTGCCGCAGGTGGATTATCCCACGATCCAGGTCGTCACCCTCTATCCCGGTGCGGGACCGGAAGTGATGACCTCCTCCATCACGGCCCCGTTGGAGCGCCAGTTCGGCCAGATGCCCGGCCTCGCGCAGATGTATTCGATCAGCAGCGGCGGCTCCTCCGTGATCACCCTGCGGTTCACGCTCGGGCTGAGGCTGGACATTGCCGAGCAGAGCGTGCAGGCGGCGATCAATGCCGCCTCCACACTGCTGCCCACCGACCTGCCCAATCCGCCGATCTACAACAAGGTCAACCCGGCGGATGCGCCCATCATCTCGCTGGCCCTGACTTCGCACACCCTGCCATTGATCAAGGTGCAGGATGCTGCCGACACGCGCCTCGTGCCCAAGCTGTCGCAGATTACCGGCGTGGGGCTGGTCGCACTCAGCGGCGGCATGCGCCCGGCGGTACGCATCCGTGCCAATCCGGTCGCGCTCGCCTCACGCGGCCTCAGCACCGAGGACCTGCGCACCGCCATCACCACCGGGAATGTGAACCAGCCC